>JBCDHO010000014.1:0-16520 GCA_038749855.1 Pseudomonadota bacterium | reverse complement strand
GTTTGTTTTCATCCACGCGTTCGGCGTAGGCGTCAAGGCAGTCGTCCGGGTTCTGCGCGCCTTCACCATTGGATGCAATGGTAAGGAAGCGCGGTACGTTGTCGGTGTCCTCATTGTGCGGGCGCGCCGGAAAGCCGAGTACTTTGCCGAGGGCGGCGCAATCATTGAGGGCCGCGTTGCCCGAGATCGTAAGGTCGCCCGACAGGATGACGCCAGGTTGAATGAAACCCTCTATACGCGAAAGATCCGAAAGGCCGTCAAGGTTCCGGAGCGATGGGTTATCCGTAACTGTGACGCCGTCCTTCACGTACTCCATTCCGGCGCCTTTCAAGCCATCTACCTGCCTTAGCGCAGCGTTCTGTTGAATCTGGATGGAAAACGCCATGTCCGACGCCAGCTTTCCCTTGAGGCCGTCAATGTGGATCAGGCGGTCATTTCGGATCAGTGTCAGCCGGTTTATCCTTCCATTTTCCAGGGCCGCGAGCTGATTGATATTCAATAGATTCGGGTTGTCCCTGAGTCGTAGTTCGAACAACGGTCCGCCTATGCCTGCCATTTGGTCCAGGTTGGTGAGTGCGGGCATTCCACCGAGCGTAAGCCAGTCAACGGCATTCAACTCGGACAGTGGCTCAAGGTCCGCCGATGGGCCGTTGTCTTCGAGCCGCAGCTCGCCGATCCGCGTCAACCCCTGCAGACCAGCAAGGCTGTTTAGGTTTGGATTATCGTAAATTCGAAGCTGGCTCAGTTCGCCCTGCAGACCAGCCAGGCTAGCGATGCTTTCGAGCGATGGGTTGCGCGCAATGGCGAGGCGACTGGGGGTGTCGGGTTCAAGTTGTATGCCGGATAGGCCGTCCAGCGTGGCTAGCTGACGGTTGGTCCCGATGCGCAGGAATCCAACAAAATTCAGCGACTCCAGGGCGTTGAGGCTCGTCAGGCCCTGGTTGTGCGTGATCGCCAAGGTGCCTTCTACTCGACTGAGACGCTCAAGGCCTGACAGTGACACCAACCGCGGATTTCCCACGATGGCCAGCTGCCTCCGGACCATCGTGACATCACGCAAACCTTCCAGGGAAACGATCGGGTCGTCGAAATCGTCCCCGGCGCCGGGTTGTTGCTCAATGACCAGTTTGCCGTCGAGAATTGTGCAGGGCTCGTCATCATCAAAAAGTGTCTGAAAATCATTGACCTCTGTCTGACTCCGGAGCTTGAGTTCGTCGAAGGAACACTCCCGCGCCTGGGACACCGGCGCGAAGGATAGGGTCGCCAACAACAACGACCCAAAAAGGCCTGATTGATACCACCTCGTCTTTCCCAGAATCATGGTCACATCCCTACGTTATTTCACCCAAATCCCTGCTTACCCTAGCGGGGTTTCCTGAACCGACCCTGAATGCTCGCCCGTTTTGCGGCGAAACCGGGCTCCAAAGGCCCAGATTTTGCTATACTCCGCGACCCGTTTTCACCGCATCGGCACGGCGCGAACCCGGGCGTTTCACCCGTGGAGCAGTGCAGGCCTCGATGCGAAGCCGAGCCCGCCAGATCATGAGCCTCTACACCGACTACCTGAACGACATCGAGACCCGTAAAACCCAGGGTCTGCACCCCAAGCCCATCGACGACGGCGCGCTGGTGGCCGAGCTCATCGAGCAGATCAAGACGCCTGGCCACGAGCACCGGGCCGATTCGCTGCAGCAGCTGATTTACAACACGCTGCCGGGCACCACGAGTGCTGCGGGCGTGAAGGCGAAGTTCCTCAAGGACATCATCCTTGGTGAGGCCGTCGTTGAGGAAGTCACGCCGGATTTTGCCTTCGAACTGCTCTCGCACATGAAGGGCGGCCCCTCCATCGAGGTGCTCCTGGACCTCGCCCTCGGCGACGATGCGGCCATCGCCGCCCAGGCGGCGGACGTGCTCAAGACCCAGGTGTTTCTCTACGAGGCCGACACGGATCGCCTCGAGGCGGCCTTCAAGGCCGGCAGCGCCGTGGCCCGCGACATCCTCGAGAGCTACGCAAAGGCCGAGTTTTTCACCGAGCTCCCCGAGGTCGAGGACGAGATCAAGATCGTTACCTATGTGACGGCGATTGGTGATGTGTCCACGGACCTGCTCTCCCCGGGCAACCAGGCGCACTCGCGCTCAGATCGTGAGCTCCACGGCAAGTGCCTGATCAGCCCCCAGGCGCAAGATGAGATCGCCGCGCTCAAGGAAGCGCACCCGGACAAGCGGGTCATGCTGGTGGCCGAGAAGGGCACCATGGGCGTGGGCTCCTCGCGCATGTCCGGCGTGAATAACGTGGCCCTGTGGACCGGCATCCAGGCCAGCCCCTATGTGCCGTTCATCAACATCGCGCCGATCATTGGCGGCACGAATGGTATTTCACCGATCTTCCTGACCACGGTTGGTGTGACCGGCGGTATCGGCATCGACCTGAAGAACTGGTCCAAGAAGCTCGATGCGGACGGCAAGCCGGTGCTGGATGAAGACGGCGAGCCGGTCCTCGAGCAGCAGTATTCCGTCGATACGGGCACGGTGCTGACCATCGATCTCAAGAACAAGCAGCTGCGCAACGAAGACGGCAGCGAAGTGCTCATGGACATCGCCAATGCGCTGACGCCGCAGAAGCAGGAGTTCATCAAGGCCGGCGGCTCCTACGCCGTGGTCTTCGGCAAGAAGCTGCAGACCGTCGCCGCGGGCATCCTCGGCATCGAGGCCCCGGCGGTCTACGCCACGGCCCGGGAAATCACTCACGAGGGGCAGGGCCTGACTGCCGTGGAGAAAATCTTCAACCGCAACGCCGTGGGCTTAGCCTCGGGCACGGTGCTGCACGCCGGCTCCGATGTGCGGGTGAAGGTCAACATCGTCGGCTCCCAGGACACCACGGGTCTGATGACCTCCCAGGAGCTGGAGATGATGGCGGCGACGGTGATCTCGCCGACCGTCGACGGCGCCTACCAGTCCGGCTGCCACACGGCCTCGGTCTGGGACCTCAAGGCGCAAAAGAACATTCCGAAGCTCATGGGCTTTATGAACGGGTTCGGCCTGATCACCGCCCGTGACCCGGGCGGCCGGTATCACGCCATGACCGACGTGATTCACAAGGTGCTCAACGACATCACCGTGGACGACTGGGACGTGATCATCGGCGGCGACTCGCACACGCGCATGTCTAAGGGCGTGGCCTTCGGTGCCGACTCGGGCACCGTGGCCCTGGCGCTTGCCACCGGCGAGGCCACCATGCCGATTCCCGAGTCCGTGAAGGTCACCTTCAAGGGCACGCTCAAGGAGCACATGGACTTCCGCGACGTGGTGCACGCCACCCAGGCGCAGATGCTCAAGCAGTTTGGTGACAATGTATTCCAGGGCCGCATCATCGAGGTGCACATCGGCACGCTGCTGGCGGACCAGGCCTTCACCTTCACGGACTGGACCGCAGAAATGAAGGCCAAGGCCTCCATCTGCATCTCCGAGCCGGAAACGCTGATCCAGTCGCTGGAGATCGCCAAGTCGCGCATCCAGATAATGATCGACAAGGGCATGGACAACGCCAAGGGCGTGCTGGCCGGCCTCATCGCCAAGGCCGACGAGCGCATCGCGGAGATTCGCTCGGGCGAGCGTCCGCCTCTGACCCCGGACGCGGATGCGAAATACGCGGCTGAGTTCGTGGTCGACCTGGACCAGATCGTCGAGCCCATGATCGCTGACCCGGACGTGAATAACGACGATGTATCCAAACGCTACACGCACGACACGATCCGCCCGATTTCCTACTATGGCGGAACCAAGGCCGTGGACCTGGGCTTCGTGGGCTCGTGCATGGTGCACAAGGGCGACATGAAGATCATTTCCCAGATGCTGAAGAATCTGGAGCAGGAAGACGGCAAGGTGGAGTTCAACGCGCCGCTGGTGATCGCGCCGCCGACCTACAACATCGTCGACGAGCTCAAGGCCGAGGGCGACTGGGACGTGCTGCAGAAATACGCCGGCTTCGAGTTCAATGACCATGCGCCCAAAAACAACGCGCGCACGGCGTACGAGAACATGATGTACCTCGAACGCCCCGGCTGTAACCTCTGCATGGGCAACCAGGAAAAGGCCGAGAAGGGCGACACGGTCATGGCCACCTCAACGCGCCTCTTCCAGGGCCGCGTGGTGGAAGACTCGGACGAGAAGAAGGGCGAGTCCCTGCTGGCTTCCACGCCGGTGGTGGTGCTGTCGACCATCCTCGGCCGCACGCCGAGCATGGACGAGTACATCGCCGCCGTGGATGGCATCGACCTGACCGAGTACGCGCCGCCGCGGCCCTAGCGCAAGCCCCGCTGCCGCGACGCTGGTTGAATCCAGCGCACGCTGAGCGGCGTGTCCATTCGCGTGGCCCAGGCGAGGGGATAGCCGTCGTCGGGGCGCACCCACGCCACGGTCAAGCCCTCCTGGTCGAAGCGACGGGTTGTCGGGTCTTCGTCTTCGAGCAGTTCCGCCAGGGACAGCGTCGACGGGTCACGATGAAAGCCGCGCCCTTCGGATTTCAGTGCGGCCTCCTTGCAGGTCCACAGTCGGAAAAAGGGAATGGCGCGTTCCTCTACCGAGCGCGCTTCGAGCCAGGCGTACTCCCGATCGCTGAACACGCGCCGAGCGATACCCATCAGCTCGGGCAGGTCCCGCTCCTGCTCGACGTCCACGCCCAGCTCCGTGCCACGACAAAAACCCAGCAGCGCGCGGTTTCCGGCGTGTGAAACGTTGAAGCTCAGCGCGTTCGCCGTGCGGCCGGTGTCCAGGAACGGTTTCCCGAATTCACCTGCCGCCAGGGGCGCAGGTTGCGGTAGCGACGGCGCATAGCAGTGAAGAATGCGCCGCAGCGCCGACCGCGTCAGGACAAAACGCTGGCGGGCCGGCTCCGAGAGGAAGCGGCTGGCGCGCTGCTGTTCCTCGGTCGATAACCGTTTATGACTTGCTTCCAGCGTTTCAGCATCCGCGTCCAGGGACAGCAGCCAAAGGTGTATGGCCTGATCATCGAGCGCTTGTTGCGGCGAACGGGTTTCGGCGATGAGTTCCGACATCGACAGGGGGTGCGGCGCAGTCACGTTCCCGGACGGGCGTTTGAGGGGGCCTTGAGGCGGCGCTTCCAGCGCGCCAGTCGGTGGCGCGGCTGTACGTCGAGGGTGAGCGTTGCCGCCTGTGAGCCGTTGAATCGGAACCAGGTGGCGCCGTTGTCGAAGAGATCGATGACCACCTGATACGTGCCGGGCCGCCTGGGAATGGCAAGGTCGAGCGTGCAATGTACAGCTTCGCCTGGCTCAAGAGGTCCAGGGAGCGGCGACCCGAGGCCATAGTGGATCGCTGGAATGACGCCCTGCGCATGAACCCCGTACCCCGGCTGGAGGGCGCCAGCCTGCGCTGCCGTCCAGGTCGCGGCACTGTCGTTGGTGAGGGTCAGCTCGATCGGAACGATGGGTTCACCGGGGAAGGCGTTGATGCGTTCCGGGGCCAGTAAGGTCGCCCGGCGGGCTTGCGCAGGAAGCGCGGCGTTGCTCGGCACTACGGCCTCGTTATGCACGCCGCCGAGCTGTGCAATTTCGCTCCGCAGCGCCGCAGCGAGCGTCTCGATGTTGGGGGATTCAAAGAACTCGCCATGTGCCCCGGAGATCGTGTGCGCCGCGACCTCGCCGCCGTAGAACGGTTGCCAGCTGTCCTCCGGCGATGCGTAGTACTGCGCCGGATTCTGCTTGCTACGCTCGCCAAACAGCAGCGCAAGGCGGCCATCGTAGCGAAACGGGACAACTTGCTCCTGCAGGCACAGCAGCGCTACATGCTCGCCCCTGCGCTGAAGCTCGAGCGCCATCTGCATGGCAATACGGGCCGACTGGCAGTTTCCACCGAGCACGTAGGGCCCCTCTGGCTGAACAGCAAGCAGCTCATCCGTGTACAGCGACGCCAGGTGATTCAGGTTCGACTGCGTGTTCTCCATCACGAGGTGGCCCGAGCGCATCCCGTAAAGCGGCTGATCGGCGCCCAGGTGCCTCGCGAGCCGTGAAAATTCCTCATAACCCTGGCAGCACCAGAACAGGGCCGGGGCATGGCCCGCGGTGTTTTCACCGAACAGCAGGGAAGCCGGACCAAAGCGTTCACCCTGCCAGGCGGCGATGCGCGCGCGCAGGCCACGGATAATTTCATCGGACAAACCGTCGTTGCCTGTCGCCGACCGGCGCGCTGGGTGGAGTGGGAGATTCTTAAGTGCATCCACCTGCTGACGGATGGTCTCGAGGCGCTGCAGGGCCTGGTGGGGAAGTGCTTGCCCCAGCGCTTCCTCAATCTTCTGCACCAGCACCATGGAATGGAGCGAATTACCACCGAGATCCACGAAACGATCGTCCAGACCCGGTGGCTGATCGGTCGGGAGTACCTCGTGCCAGATGTCGGTCAGCCGCTGCTCCAGCGCTGGGCGCGTTTCAGCAAAGCCACTGTCGTTTGCCTGGGGCAGTCCCGGAAGCGTTTCGTGCGCTTCGTTGGCGTGCGCAACCTGCTTGTCCGCAACCCTCGGGGTTTGGGGCCGAGGTTCGTTTTCCGGCTGAGTCACCCCGCTCAGCAGGGCGTTCACTTCCTCCTTGAGTTTGTTCGTCAAGGGAGGCACGGCGTGCCCAAGGTCGTGCTGAAGTACAAGCGCTTTCCTGCAGCGACTCGGGATTTGCAGTAGTTCTTCCAAGGATAAAATTTCGTCATTTGTCGAAATAAGATGCAGGGATGCGCATCGAATGACCCAGTTCTCATGGGCGCGCGGTTCGGCCAGCCGGCTCATCGGGCTTGAGGACAGGTTGATAAAGAGTTCCAGCTCCGGGCGCTCCGCGGCGATCAAGGCAGCGACGAGACCACCGTCGCAGATGCCCCCGATCCCATCGAAAGGCCCCTGCGTTTCGAATGCCCGCCGTACCGCCGCAAGGCTGGCCTCGAGCGTGTCGGCTTTAGTCACGCCCCAGCTTCGGTAGGTGCTTTTTCCGTAGAGCCCTGCTGATACGGCCGCGCCATGAAAGTGCGGCTTGGGCGGGCAGGGGTGTGGCGCATCCATCAGCGTAAACGCCAGCGGCGCATCAGGCACCTCGGTCCACTGCGTGGCCGCGAGGCTGAGACGCATGAGGTCCGCATCGGCGCCCTCGCCATGCAGCATGAGCATACGAAGGGGGTGCCGCGTGCGAGTCACTGCCTTGACGGCCGGCTTCTCATGCCTAAGCGTTGCAGGCGCCATCATCTGATCGAGCTGCAGGGCAATGGCCCGGGGCGTTGGATGGTCGCTGAGGGACCACACGGGTAAGTCACTCGCGAAGTGCTCATTGAGCCGGTTCAGCAGAATGACTGCGGCCAGGGAGTTGACACCCAATTCGTCAAAAAACGAATCCTTATCGATGGGCAGTTCGTCACCAAGGAAGGCCCGGGTGATAGCAAGCACCCGTTCCAGCGTCGTTCCAACGCCATGGCGCGCTGCGACTGGATCCGCTTCAGCATCAGTGGCAAGCGTTCGGACCGGTGCTGTGCTTAGCAGTCGGGGAGCGCGAAGGTCGCCGCTAAGCTGGTAGACCTCATAGGTGCCGAGCACGCCGGGCGGGGTAGCAGCATTGAACGCCTCGGCAAAGGCCTTGCGCTGTCGCTTGCCGTGCTTGGTCACTGGCAGTCGCTCGGCCAGTACCAGCGTCTGGGGCAGCATGGTGCTCGGCAGCTGTGTTGACGCCCAGCGATTGAGCGCTTCGAGGGAGATGTGCGCGGAAGGCGGTTCCACGGCCAGCGCGACGTCCTCCTGGAGCGTCGCGTGCGATCGTGCAAAGATCAGGAGCTCGACCTCCTCATCATCGGTTGGCCAGCCTGGATAGCCCTTAAGAACGGCTTCGATTTCCGCCGGCGCGAGGATTTCTCCACCGCGGTTAATCGCGTCTCTGCGACGCCCGGTAACGGTCAGCCAGCCAGAGCCGTCGGCCGCGAGCCTGCCAAGATCGCCGGTACGCAGGAAGCCGCGATCTGTGAACGCCCAGTCCTTGGTCGTCGCCGTGTTCCCATTGCCGTATCGATCATCGGGCTTAAGTACTCCCGGCCCCGAGACCGCTATTTCGCCGAGCGACCCATCCGGAACACGGCTGTGGCCACCGTCGAGATCAACAAGCTCCACCGCACAGCCGGGCAGCGGCGGTCCGACGCTGCCGGGCCGCTCAAGCCGGTAGCGGGTCGGGGGTGCGCAGATGGGCATGGCTTCGGTCATGCCGTAGGTCGGGAGAATCGTGACGTTTGGTCCGAACAGGTCGGCAAGCTGCTCTGCCACCCTGTGGGGCAAGTCAGCGCCTGCACTTCGAACCAGCCGTAAGCGCGGCCAGGGCCGGTCACGACGCAGCGCAGGGTGTGCCGCCGCATATTCGAGGACGAGCGTCCACATGGGCGCCGCCAGGTAGCACCAGCTCGCGCCCGCTTCACCGGCCAGCGCACCAAAGAACGCCCGGGGATCGAAGCGGCGCAGAAACACCATGGAGGATCCGGCCAGGAATGGTGCGACCAGGTTACAGCTCAGTCCGCCCACATGGTGTAGCGGAAGCATGGAGATGCCCTTGTCCGCGGGCCTTAGCCGCAGGGAATCGGCAATCGCCGCGCTGGCCTGGAGCAGGCGCGCGCCGGTAAACGGCACGGTCCGGGGTGTGCCCGTGGTACCGGAGGTTCGCAGCTGCAGCACCACGGCTTCGGAACCGAGCGGTGGCGTGCGCCGCGTCGTTGTGTTGTCGGTCGCTGGAGCGGACAGCCGGGTCCGAGCCGTCACGCTTTCCGTTGCTGGAGCGGACTGCTGGGTCCGAGCCTTCGCGCTTGCGGCTGGCGGAGAAGGCAGTTCTGCCAAAGACGCTGCTCTGGTTTCGGTTGGTGGTGAAGGCGGCCCACTCTGCTCTGCCGCGTCAGACGCATGAAGCTCGATTAAGCGGAGATGCTTTAAGCGATCGGCAGCGTGCCGGGCCTGCGACGCCGCCTCGGAACCCGCCAGCACCAGCAGCACGTTTGCCGCGCTGTCTTCGAGCTGATCCCGCAGCAGGGTGCCCTTCGCTTCCGCATCCAGTGGCACGGCGGTGTAGCGGTTCATCACCGCCAGCAGCAGCCCGGCCAGCTCGACGCCGTTCGGCAGAAGCAGAGCGACTCGTGCGCCGGGTGCCACGTCCCAGGGTGCCAGGTCAAAGCGATCGATGTACTGGCGCAAGGCCGCCCAGGAAACCGGTTCGCGTTCGCTCCATTCGGTCGCTGATGTGGATGGCACTAAGCCGCTCAGGCTGGCGAATACTGTTCCGGCGCTTTCGTGCAGCGCCTCTTTTTCGGTGCCCGTACAGGCCGCGAGGTGATCCGTTATGCGCCTGTGCACCGCTCGCCTTCCCAACGCGTCGCTTGAGCGAACATCGGTGGTCAGGCCGTCGTGGCCAACGCAGGCGGCTTCGACTTGGCGATTGGCCCATGCCGAGTAGAAGTTGCGCGGTTGGAGCATGTGCGGGAACAGCGTCATCTCGCCCAGCAGCGGTCCGTGCGTGTGGTCGGCGTACCAGTCGAGTCGGACGAAGCGCTGTACCGCCCGGCCCAGGCGCCTGGCGTGTTCGATCAACTCGGGCAAGCAGGCCGGCCGGCGCGCTTCCACCTGTGCCGGGTCCATGCAGACCAGTGCGCCGTGGGTTCGCCAGCACACTCTGGGATTCCAGGCTGGCTCTGGCAACAGGTGCAGCGATTCGTCGACGAAAGCGACCCAATTCTGACCCGCCTCCCGGAAGTGCAGCTGAAGCCAAAGCACCGAGTCACCCAGCATGAACAGCTTGTAGTCGGTCGGTGCTTCGAAACCTCGCTCATCGACAACGAGCTCTTCCACCAGGAAGGAAGAGAAATTGAAGGGGAAGGTTTTTCCCTCGTGGGTGCAGGTGCCTCGCCTGGCCAGGGTCGCGAGCTCCTCGACGACCGCTTCCGCATCGAAGGGCGCACCGCCGCGCGTCAGGTCCCGGCCCTCGCGAACGAGCGTGACGCCAAAGGAGTGACCTGCGCCCACAGGCTTGATGGCAAAGCTGGCGGGCAAGTTCGGCACCAGCGCCAGCAGCGCATCGCGAAGCCCTTCGCGGGGAAGCACATGCAACAGTTTCGGCTGTGGCGCCCCGAGTGTGGTGAGGTAGCGTCGCTCGGCCAGCTTATCGAGCTGAGTAAAGGGGAAGGGATTGGCCCGGGTGCCAAGGAAGCGATTGTCGCTGTCGCGAAGCAGTCGGCACTGTTCATCGTGTTCGTACCAGCGCTGCTGCCGGTTAACGAGGCGTTCCCAGATGAATGGCGCACTGCTGGCTTCCGCCTCGCCCAGCGCTGCGGTCCGGCGAACGTGCCTGGCGATGTCCATGAACTGGTCGATGACTTGATCAACGCGCGGCAGGATGGGTAGATCACGCAGCGAGGCGTCCGGTTCTGTCAGCAGGGAGCGCAGTAGCCGCGGTAAACACAGCTGCACGGCCGTGGCCAGCGACCGGTCTTCGGCGATGGCCCGCAGCTGCAGCCCCTTCGCCCTGTGGCCGCGCTCAGCCTGCTGCTGCATTCCGGCTGCCGGGAGCGTTACCCTCAGCAGCAATCCCCAGCGCGTCTGCTGCACCCGTTGAACCGGGTGGACCTGGATGGACCCTTCTTGGTTTGCGTCGCCGAAGGTTTCCTGGGCGGGTGCTTGCACAATATTAAGGTGCGGTACGCACTCGATCAGCGTTTCCGCCTTGCCACGCCCGTTGTCATCATACTCAGGCAACAGCCAACTGCCCCGGGGGAGCACTGAAGCGCAAGGCAGCGCGTTTGCGAAGGCGGTTCGGGTCCGCAGGCACAGGGACTGAAGCGTTTCCTTCGCTTCAAGGTCCAGCGCGATGGGAATCGAGGTGTCCATGCAGCCAACGAGCTGCCGCAGTGCCTCATGCCCCTCCCGGTTGGAAACGACATGACAGAGCACTCGCCCGCGGACACCAGGCGCGTCCTCAGCCTCGTCGGAGAGTCGCGCCAACAGCACATCAAACAGCGCATGCAAGAGCAGCGGGAGCGTGGTGTCCAGCGCCGTGGCCTGTCGCTTCAGCGCGGCGGTTTCGGCGGCGGAAAAGGAGAAAGCGCCAGCAGGGATTTCCAGGTCGTGTGCCAGCCCGTCGCGAAGCCGTGGCGCATGGCCCACGCCTGCGGCGTCGCCGAGGCACTCGCGCAGTGTTTCCCGCGCCTGCTGTTCATTTGTGCCGTCACTCCTCTCCGCCTGCCAGCGAGCAACATCCATGAATCCGACGGTCTGCGGGGCTGTGTTCTGCTGTGGCAAGGTGTCGGTCGTGCGGGCCCGGATGCACTCGCACAGCTGCCTGTACAGACTGTGCATGGCGATCCGGTCCGCGAAGCAGTGGTGCATGGTGATGCACAGCCAGTGGCGGCCGTCAGCCTCGGAAGCACCCAGCACGAGGACCCGCGTGGACGGCCCCTTTGGTGTGGCGACTTCGCCCTCAAAAGCCTCAACCAGGCGCATTGCCTGTTGCTCGTCCGCTGGTGCAGCCTGCATGCGGACGGGCAGCTGGAAACCGGGGATGACCCGCTGCTCCGGGGCGTCCCCATCCGAAGCCGGGGGCACAAATTGCATTCTCATGCCCTCGTTGCGATCGCACAGGGCCTGGACCATCGCGGGCAGTTCGGCGGCAGGAATCAACGCTGCGGGCATCGAAAGGCACAGGCTGATATTGGCCCAGCTGCCCCAGCCGAGCGCTTCGAGTTCAGACCAGATGCGCTGAGCCCCCAGGAGTGGGGCCGGATGCCTCGAGGGGTCCAGCTCAGCCTGTCGCGGCCCATGGTCTGAAGCGGGGCGTATGGCTGCAACCAGCGTTGTGACACTCGCGCCGTCCAGCAGCGCCTCGTAGTCGGCATGAAAGCCTTCGCGCTTTAGCACCGCGAGAAGCTCATCAGCGGCCAGGGAGTCCAGGCCCTGCGCCACGAGTGATACGGTGGGGTCAATCTCTGTCGCGAGTATTTCGCTCGCCAGGGCAAGTAGCTGTTCACGAACCCGCGACGGAGTGCCGGCATTTCCGAGCGGGCCGTCTGGATGCTTGTTGTCGGAAGTCAGTGTGCTCATGGTGGGGCGTCGTGGTGCGTGTTGCGCGTGGCTTGCACCAAGACCCTGCAGTTTACGTCAAAGCGTGTGCTGGCGGGGTGTTGCGCCCTGCGGCGCCTAGCGCGAGCCGGGATCTTTTCGGAGTAGCATCAGACCATGGTCCACGGCCTCCAGCCTGAGGAGCACCATGGGCACCAGGTAGACCGTGGCGCCCAAAACAACACTCACGACGAGGCCATACAGGGCACGATCAAAGGGCAGCAGGGCGCGTTGCAGTGAAACAGCTGCCGCCATGGCTGCCAGGAGCGCCAGGTAAGGTGCAAGATCACGCAGCTGGTCGGCGAGTCCATAGCCGAGGCGCCGCTTCAGCATGCCAGCGAAGATCGCGGTTCCGATAAACTCCATGACGCTCATGCCGATGGCCAGGGCGAGCAAATTGAACTGTGCGGTGATTGCCACCGTGATAAGGAGCAGGGACTGCACCATGAGCTGCGCCCGGAACACGCGCCGCGCTTCCCCGAGGGCAGACAGCGCATTCAGGTTGATCATGTTCAGGGCCCAGGCAATGGCGCCAATGCAGAGCACCTGCAGGAAGGGCACCACCGCCGACCAGTTTGGCCCGAACATCACCGGGACCAGGTCTTCGGCCACCAGGGCAATGCCTGCCATGACCGGCAGTGCCAGGGCCATGAAGGCATTGAGGCTGGCCCGCAGACTGTCCCGAAAGCGCTGCGGCTCGGGCGTCAGCCGGGCCAGCACGGGAAAACCAACGCCTCGGTAGACGCTGCCGATAAAGTTCTGAGGCATACCGCGGGTGTTCACAGCCCGGTTGAACACGCCAAGGTCGGCGGGCGAATAAAGTTTGCCGACAAAGACCGTGTACGCCTGGCGTGAGAGCAGCATCATCAGGCTCGCACCCATATGAAAGGCACCGTAGGAAAACAGCGTGCTGAAGCGCCGCCGGTCGAAGGTGAAGGCCGGCTGCCAGCGCTCGAGCACCACCAGGCACAGCATATTTAATCCGCTCGAAACGAGCAGTTGCATAACCAGCGCCCCGGCGCCCCAGCCTTGCAGCGCCATGAGTACAGCCACCACAGCACCGGCGCCGACGGAGATAGCGGTTACGAGGGCAAGTCGCTTGAAGGCAAGCCGCTTGCTGAGGCGCGCCCATGGCACGGTAATGCCCGCCGCAAAGACAAGGTTGAACACAAGAGCGCGCAGCAGCAGAGTCAGGCGTTCCTGTTCAAAGAACGCCGCAATAGCGGGTGCCAGCGCAAACAACCCCACAGCGATCAGGAGCGCCACCGCCAGGTTGAACCAGAAAACGGTGCTTTCGTCGTCGTGGGTGATGTCTTGGCGCTGGACCAGGGCCATGGCCAGGCCACCTTTGGCAAATACGTCGCCGAGAACCATGAGCAGGACGAGGATGGCAAACAGGCCAAACTCCGCCGGGGCAATCAGGCGGGCGAGAATCATCGCCGCCAGCAGGTTGAGTCCCTGCGTCAGTACCTGGTCGACGACTTTCCAGCGGATGGCGCTGTGAACGGTGCTCATGAAGGGCCGTGGGCGGTTGTTGTGCCTTTCCGGGAACGCTGAGGGGCGAGCCTAGCAGCTTCGGGCCCTCAACAGCGCCTTATGCCTTCCGGGACGTGCCAGCGGAACGGCGTCTGCCGGGCAGCTCAAAGGGCGGCCGGGGGTGAAAAACCCCCAGCTTTCTGCAGAGCCACTGCGGTGTCCAGCGCCGGGGCCAGAGTGCCGGCTGTCCAGGAAAGACGCTCCGTGAACGCACAACCTGTCGCTCCCTGCCTTTTGCGAGGCATCCGGCCGCATGCCAGCCGTCCGTATCGAAGACGATGAGGGAGCCGGCTGGGCCGGGCAGCCATTCGATGGCGGGGTCATCGAAGGCAGGCGTTTCACTGACGTTCTGCAAATCCAGCAGGTGTCCGCCCGCGGAGAGGTAGGTTTCCCGGTAGGACGTATTCTCACGGTGCGAGCCCTTTAGGTAGCCAAAGGCGCCATTGGCGACATCGGTGTCCCGGAGGTAAACCAGAAATTTCAGAGAGCGCACCGCATCGAAGTGCAGATCAGTGATCGGAACCGCTTCGTATTCATGGGTCAGGGAGACACGCTGCCCGGGGCCCCGCCACTGCGGGTTGAGGCCCCGGGCAATAGCGTCAAAGACCTGGGCACCAAAAAGCGCGCGCAGCGCCGGACAGGCGTCCGGAGCCAACTGCTGCATGTCCAGGGTGATCATGCGCCCCGGCGGGTGGCGGCTGGGGTGCACACCCGGCCCCGTTGACCCAAAGGCGGTTTTCCAATCCTGTTGCAGGCCGAGAAGCGTGTCAGCGGACAGCAGCCCAGGCAGAAAGTGAACGCCATCGGCACGAACTGCCCCAACGGCATCGGCGACCGCGATCCTGTCCTGGAGCTCCGGGATGGAAAACAAGCGGCTATGGACTCATTGGGCTGCGGGGGTTGGCGGCTATACTGCCCGGTCAGGCAGGAGCACACAAACCGACGCGAAACCCGTGAGCACAAACGCTGACATTCTCCCTGACATTGCCACCTTGAGTGCCGAGGCACCCACCGGTCAGCTTTCGGATGACCTGGCGTCGGAGTTTCGAGGTCTGATGCGGGAACGGGGCGCTGTGCGCCTGCGCGGTTTTACGGCGTCGGCCGAGCAGTTTCTCACGCTAAGCGATCAGTTCGGCCAAGACTGGCTGCCCTACCGACACGGCCGGCGTCAGCGGGTCCTGGACCCGCAGGTCAAGGTTCAGCTCGCTAACGCGGGCCACCATGCCATGGCCCCGCATTCGGAGCTGTGCTACTTGCCCCTGCAACCACGCCTGGCCTGGTTCTACTGCGAACAGACGGGGCAGGGAGCGGGCGCCACCACCCTCGTCGATGGGGCGGCGCTCGCCGCCCGCTTTGGGCCCGAGCTGCTGGAGCTGTTCGAACACCGGACACTCAGATACCAACGCAATATGTCGCTGGCGGACGCCTGTTCACTGTATGACGCGCCTGACGCAGCGGCCCTGGCTCAGAAGATTCGCGATGCGGGCTGGCAGGACGTGCTGTGCGTCGCCGGGCGGCGCCTGATCCAGGATCTGCGCGTACCTGCCTTGCCACGCCATCCGGAAACTGGCCAGTCGGTGTTCGTCAACCAGCTGCTCTTCAACGCCAGCCTGAAACCCTGGGCCCTGAGCATCGCCCGGCAGCTGGGCGCGGTCGAGAATCCCCGCTCCCGGGTGACGCGCCTGCTCAACCGCCTTGCAGCGGTGACTCGGACGCAAGCCGGGCGCGGGCTGGCCGCTACGCCAACGCTGGAGGGTGTCGGTACGGTGCCGGCCTGGGCCATTCGCCAGCTCGACGCGCTGGCCCGCGCCCTTACCGTACGCGTTGTGTGGCAATCGGGCGATGTCCTGGTGTTCGACAATTTGCGCTTTCTCCACGGCCGCGAAGCGTTCCGGGGTTCTGAGCGACGCATCCTGACCCGGTTCGGTGCCCCGGCCTGGCTGCCGGCGAAGCAGACTGCCGCACAAACGGATCGAACACGCTTAACGGACCAGATGTGCCAGATGGACCGGACTGACCGAACGGATCGAGCCGCCGGTACGGACAACGCGGCGGTTGAAAAGGCATGAAACCGGCCCGCATCGCCGTCCTCTTTCACGCCGGCATGGCGCCCTATCAGCTCGACCACTACGAGATCAGCATCATGGCGCGCTGCTGGGAGGAGGCCGGTCACGAGGTTGAACTGCTCTTCGGTACGCAGCATGAGGTGACCGCCGATGTCTGCGTTGTCCACGTCGACCTTTCGGTCGTCCCCGAGGAATACGTGGCCTTCGCTCGACGTTTTCCGCTGGTGCTGAATGGCCGGGTCACCGACATCCGCAAAAGCCGGACCAGCCACAACCTGCTCCAACCCGGTGATCCCTGGCATGGCCCCGTCATTCTGAAAACGGACCTGAACTACGCCGGCTGGCCGGAAAAGATGCTCCGGCACAGTCGCTGGAAGCTCAAGGCCATGAAGGCGGCAGGGCCAGTGCTGAAGACCTTGGGCCAGATTCAAACGCACGATCATTACCGGGTCTTCGAGCGCCTCGAGGACGTCCCGGACCGGTACTTCAGAGATGAGACCTATGTGGTCGAAAAGTTTCTTCCCGAGCTCGAAGATGGGCTCTACTGCGTCAACTGTTACAAGTTCTTCGGGAATCTGCACGAGTGTGGGCGAAGCTATTCGACCGAGCCGGTGGTGCTGGGGCCAAACACGTTACGGCGCGAGTATGTTGACCCTGAACCTGAGGTGGTTGAGTTGGCCAAGAATCTGGGCCTGGATTTCGGAAAGATCGACTACGCCATGCACGAGGGTCGGCCGGAAATCTTCGATATCAACCGGACGCCCGGGCGCCTCGCGCGGGGGTCGAACGTACCCATG
>JBCDHO010000013.1:0-16703 GCA_038749855.1 Pseudomonadota bacterium | reverse complement strand
GTCAACATCACCGACGGCCTTGGTGCCATGGTGGATTCCGAGTCATCGGCAGGCGATGTGGCCCTGTCGGGTGCCGCCGGTGCCGCCGTCACGCAGGCAACTGGCGGTCCGGGAACGCTGAGTGGGGTGCTGATCAGTGCCGATGACGGTCAGCCTGTTGAGGGGGCACGCGTCTTTATCAGCGGCCAGGCCAGCGATATCCGGACCGGGGTGGATGGGGCCTTCACCATCGAGGTTCCGGCCGGCGACTACTCGGTCTCGGTATTGCATGCTGCCCACAACACGCTCACAGAAGATGGCATCACGGTGGTCGAGGGTGAAGTGATCAACCTTGAGCTTGAGCTCACGCCGTCCGGTTCCGAACTGCCGGAATTCGTCGTGATTGAGCCCTATATCGAGGGCAGTCTTGCATCCGTGCTGGAAGAACGCCGGACAGAACTGGCCGTTGCCAACATTCTCGGCGCCGAACAGATTTCCAAGGCCGGCGACAGCACTGCAGCGGGTGCCTTGCGCCGCGTCACGGGCCTGACCCTTGTCGACGGTCAGTTCATCTACGTCCGCGGACTGGGCGAGCGCTATTCCAGCACCCTGCTCAATGGCGCCAACATCCCCAGCCCCGACCCGACGCGGCGCGTCGTGCCCCTTGACCTGTTCCCGACCAACATCGTGCAAAGCATCGCGGTCAAGAAGGGTTATACCGGTGATCTTCCCGGTGAGTTTGGTGGGGGCACGGTGGAATTGCGCACCAAGAACGTGCCGGAAGCGCCGTTTCTGTCCATGGAAATGAGCGTCAAATATCGGGATGGCACCAGCCTGGAGGACGGTCTTCGCTACGACGGAGGCGGCAGCGACTGGACCGGTCGGGACGACGGCACCCGGGCCCAGTCCGAGGAACTGATCAGGGCAACCGGTGACGGGACGACCCTGAGCCCCTTCAACCGATTCACCGGTGAAGGCTTTAGCGATGAAGAACTGGAAGTCATCGGCGAATCCCTGGCGGTGAACTACGACATCTACGAGGAAGAGCTCCCGCTCAATGTGGACGCCGGACTTGCTGGTGGCTACGTCTGGAACTTCGATGGTGGCCAGCGTTTCGGCGTGCTTGCTGCATCCGAGTGGAAAGACGAGTGGCTCAACGTCGAAGAACGGCGAACCGATTTTCGTAACTCGGCGGCGGGACTCGTGTCTGAAAACGACTTCGAATTCCGGCAAACGTTCCGGCGCGTGAGCTATAGCTTCTTTATCACCTCCGGCTTCGAGTTCAACGAGAACCACAACATCAACTACAACTGGATGATCCTGCGAAACAGCACGGACCGCGCGCAGGTTGAGCAGGGATTCAATATCGATGCGGAGGGCGGCGACGTTCTGTTCCGCGAGATGGAGTGGGTCGAACGTGAGCTCAAGGCGAACCAGTTCTTTGGCGAACACATCCTGCCTTCCGTGGGTGGCTTGAAGTTCAACTGGCAATACACCGATGCCAATGCGGGCTCGGAAGAGCCCGACACACGGCGCTACCGCTACGACCCGGACCGCCGGACGCCTGAAGAAGATGACTTCATCTTTTCCTTGCGTAATGACAGTAACCAGCGACGCTGGAGCGAACTTGATGACTCAAGTGTCAGCTGGAACGTCGATTTTGCCCTGCCGCTTGACCTGAACTCGGACACGGTGGATTTCACGATCCGCACCGGACTCAATGGCGTCGACAAGGCCCGCGATTCGAGCATTCGGCGCTTTACCTTCTTCAGTCGTGGCCCGATCGGGCGTGATCTCGATACGCTGCGGCAGCCTTCGCTGGAAGACATTCTTTTCGACGAGAATATTGATCCGGACGGCTGGCAGTTCGAAGAAGTCACAAACTCGACGGATGCCTACACGGGCCTGCAAAAAATTGATGCTTGGCACGTGGGCCTGGATCTGGCGCTGGCGGAGACCTGGCAGTTTTCTGCCGGCTTTCGTGATGAACGGTCCTTTCTGGAAACAACAACATCCAACATTTTCGATCCGGACGGGGATCCGATTCTCACAACGCAAACAACGGACGACTTCTTCCCCTATGGCACGGTCACCTGGGTCGCTGGAAACCACCAGGTTCGGGCCGGCTATGCGGAAACCATCAACCGACCCGACTTCAAGGAGCTTTCACCCTCTCAGTATCGTGACCCCCTTCTTGATCGGTTTGTGCAGGGCAACCCCAACTTATTGCCGGCGTTCATCACCCACTACGACATTCGCTGGGATTTCTACTTCACCCCGGGAGAGTTCATTTCTTTCGGCCTGTTCCTCAAGGAGTTCGATCAGCCCATCGAACAGGTGATCCTGGCCTCAGCCGGTGCCCGGCTCACCACGTTTGATAATGCGGAGACGGCGGAAAACTACGGCTTCGAATTCGAGTTCTACAAGACCTTTGACTTTTTCAATGATTGGTGGGACTGGGGTGAAATCTGGGGCAACTTCTACGTCAATACGAACTACGCCTGGATCGAGTCGGAAATCACCCTGCCAGAGGGCACAGGCATCCAGACCAACACCAATCGACCCCTGCAGGGCCAGTCTCCTTACGTCTGGAACTTCCAGATCGGCTACGACGACCTGGAACGTGGGATCAACGCCGCACTGCTCTACAACGTGTTCGGTGAGCGCATCGTGGAGGTCGGCGTGGCCGGTGCGCCGGATGTCTTTGAACAGCCCCGGCCGTCCCTGGATTTTGTTTACGCCCAGAGTTTCGGCGACTGGCGATTGAAGGGCAGCATCAAGAATATCCTCAACCCGGAGCGAGAGCTTACTCAGGGTAATGAGGTGACTCGCCTCACCCAGCCGGTCGGCTGGGAGCTCAGCCTGGGTGTGGAGTACACCTTCCAGTAGGCAGCACCGCACTTCATGGGTGATTCTGTCCAGCCAGGCAGGACAAGCAGCCGGTTTACCCTGCAAAAAAGAGGTCGGCCCGCCGTTGGGCGGACCGACCTCGAAAACACCGGGGCTGGGCTTTTTTAAACCCCGGTGTGGGGGACCTCAACCGCGATCGCCGCGGTCGCTGAAACGCTCACGCATGCGCTCCCTGCGTTCCTCCCGCATCGCATCCAGCTCCGCGCGCTGATCCTCATCCAGCTCTGCCAGCACCTCGGAAGCCAGGGTGCTGGTCAGCACGACGCGCTCTTCAGCCAGTTCGCCTTCGCGCTCTGCGAGGCTGGCGAGCGCTGCCTCGTCAAGGGGCCAGCTGTCGAGCAGGGCACGGATGTCCTCGCGGACAGCCCGGGTCGCCTCCCGGTTGGCCTGCAGGTCCTCGCGGTTGTCTTCGAAGATCGCACGCACCGCGCTTTCCTGTTCCTCGCTCAGGTCGAGCTGCTTCATGGCGCGTGTGAGCTTGCGCTGCACGCTGGACGTCGGGTCGTACCCACCCTGGGCCCGGTGGCCACGGTCGTGGTCGGCCAGCGCCAGCGGGGCGGCGGTCAGCAGGGCGGTCAGTGCAATGGTTTGGGTCAGAATTTTCATGGTCATCACTCCAGGTTCAATCGATCGGTCGGAGCAGGTCGGTCCTTTACTGCGTTGAGCGGCGGCAAAGTGCCGGAACCCGCGAAGCCGGTGATTCCGTGCTTCGGGGTATCTGACAACAGCCCCGTGTCCGATCTTGGCCTGCTCACGTAAAGACCGGTAAAGGGGCGGGTAGCTTTCGCCGCCTTCGGAGTGAGGCTTGGTTAGAATCGACGCGAATGCATGGGAGAACCTGTTGTGCCGGAACGTATCCTGTTGGCCGACGACGACGCTGAGCTCTCGGAACTGCTGGGGGAATACCTCACGGGCGAGGGCTTCGAGGTGGTTCACGCCGCGGACGGAGAAGCGGCGCTCGAGCGGTTGCGCTCGCCGGGAATCGATGCGGTGGTGCTCGACATCATGATGCCGCGCCTGAACGGCATCGAGGTGCTCAAGCGCCTGCGGCGTGAATCAACGCTGCCGGTGCTGATGCTGACGGCCCGGGGCGAGGATCTGGACCGCATCATCGGGCTGGAACTGGGCGCTGACGATTATCTCCCCAAGCCCTGCAATCCCAGGGAACTGGTCGCGCGTCTACGCGCGGTCCTTCGCCGCACCGGTGCCGCAGGAGCGCCCGGAGTGGTGACCGTCGGTGATCTCGAACTGCATGCTGCCAGCCGTCATCTTTATCGCGAAGGTGAACCGATCGAGCTGACCAGCACCGAGTTCAGCCTTGCGCAGGTGCTGCTCCAGCGCGCCGGCACCGTGGTGCAGAAGCGGGACCTGTACCTGGCCGCCCTCGGCCGCGAGCCGGTGCGTTTCGATCGCAGCGTTGACATGCACCTGTCCAACCTGCGGCGCAAGCTGGGCGAGGCGCCCGGCGGTGGTGTCCGCATTGAAACGGTTCGCGGTATCGGCTACCTCTACGTCGTGCCGGAATCGCCGGACTAATGCCCAGGCTGTTCTGGAAGCTGTTTTTCGCCCTGTGGCTGAGCATCATGGCGTTCGTCGTGATCACGGCGCTGGTCAACGAAGCCCTGTCGCGCCAGGGCATTCCGGACCCACCCCAGGAGGCCTTTGCCCGCACGATCGAACGCGCGGAGCGCTACCTCGGCGCGGCCCTGCGTCGAGGCGGTCCGCCTGCGGTGCTGGAACGACTGCAGGGGCTGCCGCGCTCCTTTCGCAATCACATCTACCTGTTTGACGACCAGGGGCGAGAGGTCATGGGGCGCGACCGGGTTCAACGGCTGCTCGCCAACGAGGCTGTCGACCGACAAACCCGGACCTTACGTGACCGGGCCGGGCGTGACTGGACGCTCGTGGTGCTGAGACGTCCTCCGCCCGTCCGCTTTCTCGAGCCGGGGCAGCGGGGTGTTGCCCTGCGGCTTCTGCTGGCCGCCCTGTTCAGTGCCGTGGTGTCGTTCTTCCTGGCCCGCTCGCTGGCCCGGCCCCTGGAGCGGCTGGGGACCGCCAGCCGACAGCTCGCCGACGGTGATCTCACCGCCCGCGTGGGCCCACCGCTGGACGGCCGGCGCGATGAATTCGGTGTCCTGGCCCGTGACCTGGATGCCATGGCGGGCCGGCTCGAGGCCAGCCAGAAAGCCAGTAACCGCCTGCTTCGTGATGTGAGTCATGAGCTGCGTTCACCGCTGGCCCGGCAACGGGTTGCGCTCGAACTGGCGCGCAACCGGGCAGGTGGGCCCATTGCAGGCGAGCTCGATCGCATCGAGCTGGAAAGCGAACGGCTGGAGGCGCTGGTGGACCAGGTGCTCTCGCTCCTGCGCGCTTCTTCGGGTGTCGCGCCCTTCGAGCCCGAGTCCTTCGACCTGGTGGAGTTCCTGCGCGACCTGGCCGAGGTGGTGTCCTATGAGCTCCCGCCCGAGGCGCCGGGCATCAGTACGGATCTGCCGGTTGAACTCGTCGTTACCGCTGACCGGGAGCTGCTCTGGCGCGCCGTCGAAAACCTGCTGCGCAATGCGCTGTTGCACAGTGACCCCTCGGAAGCCATTTCGCTTCGGGCCAGCCGTAGTGAAGACGGGTGGGTGACGCTGCGCATTCTGGACCGGGGGCCTGGCATTCCCGAGGCGCAGCTGGAGCGGATCTTTGATCCCTTTACCCGCGTTGACGAGGCACGCGATCGTTCGCGCGGCGGTCATGGGCTGGGCCTGGCCATCGCGGCGGCGGCTGTGCGACGCCATGGCGGGGTGATTTCGGCGAATAACCGCAGCGACGGAGGCCTGGAGCTTCGCCTGGAGTTGCCCATCGGCTGACATCGGGTGCTGGCGTCGCTGGCGCTAAGGGCTAGAATCGGGACACGAGTCTGCACCGTCCCATTCTGGAACCCACCATGCCCGTGCCCCCTATCCCAAGACAGTTCAAGCCGCGCCACTCTGGCGCCGGGCTTATCCATCTCCTGCTGTTTTTGATCCTGAGTGCGTTGCCTGTCAGCGCACTGGCCGAAAAGACGGACATTGTCATTCTGACCAACGGCGACCGGGTCACGGGAGAGATCAAGAAGCTGGAAGCGGGCATTCTGCAGTACAAGACGGACACCATGGGCACGGTGAACATCGAGTGGCGCTTCATTCAGAGCATCACCACGGACAAGCAGCAGATCATCGAGACCATCGAGGGTGACCGCTGGCTGGGCAAACTCCAGAAACCGGATGAAGGCGATGACGTTCAGATCGTCACGGTGCGCGGCCCGGTGGAAATTTCGACCCGGGACGTCGTCTCCGCCTGGCCGGTTGAGGCCACCTTCTGGGACAAAATAGACCTGTCGGTTTCCGTTGGCTACGACTTCACAAACGCCACCGGGATCACGAACTTCAACCTTTCCTCTGATTTCCTCTACCGTACAGACCGACACATTTATGACGCGACGCTCCGCAGTGACATCACGCGCCAGGCAGGTGCGGATGATCAGAATCGCCAGGAGTTTCGTTTTGCCTACCAGCGCATTCTCACGGCGGAGCGCTTCCGCTCCTTCCTCGGTGGCTATGAAGCCAACGATGCGATCGGCCTGCGATCACGACTCTACGGGGGCGCGGCCATCGGGAACTTCTTCACCAAGACCAATCGTAACTGGTGGAACGGACAAGTCGGTTTGATCGCCACGCGGGAGACCACGATCGAAGGGGAAAAAACCGAAAACATTGAAGGCATTCTCAGCACACGCTGGCGCTACTTCCAGTTCGCAACACCGGAACGCAGTGTCGATACCAACCTCTCGGTCTTTCCCAGCCTCACGGACACGGGCCGCTGGCGTGCTGACTTCCGCACCACCTTCAAGCTGGAGCTCATCGTCGACCTGTTCTGGAGCATGGAGTTTTATGGGACCTACGACAGCGACCCGATTGACGAGGGGGCGGAAAAAAGCGACTACGGCGTGACCACGGCGCTTGGCTGGAGCTTCTAGCCCGCTCAGGCCCGGTTCGCGGGAAAGGCAAGGACGTCCTCGATCCGCAGGGCGCCCGTCAACACCATGAGCAAGCGGTCGACGCCCAAAGCCACGCCGCTGCATTCGGGCAGGCCGCTGTCGAGGGCCGCCAGGAGCGCTTCATCAAGCGGTACTGCTGTCGCGCCCTCGGACAGGCGCTTCGCATTCTCCTGCTCGAAGCGCCGGCGTTGTTCCGCCGCATCGGTCAGTTCGCCGTAACCATTGGCCAGTTCCACGGGCCCCAGGAACACCTCGAAGCGCTCCGCAACGTTCGGATCGTCGTCGCACAGGCGCGCCAGGGCTGCCTGGGAGGCGGGGTAGCGGTCCACCAGGGTTAAGGTGTCCGCCGGCAGGGCAGGCTGCACGACATGGGAGACCAGCAGATCGAGTAGCCCATCGTGATCCAGGGCTTCGAGTCCGGTGAGATCGATTCCATGGGCGCCCGCCGCACGGCGCAGGTCTTCATCGCTGGCGGTGAGGGCGTCAAGGTCGAGCTGCTCGTGGAACCAGTCCTGGTAGTGGTAGCGTCGGACACTCCAGTGCTTGCCGTGACGCATGCTGCAGGCCGATATTAGGTTGACGACCTCGTCCATGAGTTCGTCGTAGCGCCAGCCAACGCGGTACCACTCGAGCATGGTGAATTCCGGGTTATGCCAGGCGCCCGTTTCTCCGGCACGGAACACGCGGCCCAATTCGTAGCAGTCACCGACCCCGGCGGCGAGCAGACGCTTCATGGGATACTCGGCAGAGGTTCGCAGCCAGAGACCGTCCTTCGTCTGGAACTGCGGGATGCCGGGATCGGAGTTGCCGGCCCGTGAGCGGACGGGCGTCTCCACTTCCAGGACCTTGCCCACGGCGAAAAAGCGGCGAATTTCCGCAAGTAACGCCGCCCGGGCCTGGAGCATTCCGGTCTGGGCCGTGGGCTGCCAGCTCGGCGCGTCGTCAGTCGTCATCAAGGCCGAGCCGCAGGTCGAGTCGCAGTCCCATGACCCGCAGCTGGCTTCGCTCGTTTTCCAGGTCTGCGATGGTTAGCGGGTGGGCCATGGCCCACTTCGCGTCGACCCGAAGGGACAGCAGGTGCCCTTCGCGTGTGAGCTGAAACGCGGGCAGGGCCGCATCGTCGCGGGTTCGGCACAGCACACAGGCGAGCCGGAGGCAGAACAGCACAAGGCGCAGCGGCTCATGGAGTCGCGCGGGGAGGCCGCTGGCGTAGCGTTCGGGAATGTCGCGCCGGTGATGCCGCACCAGGCGTGCGAGGAACGCCTGCTCCTGCTGGGTAAAGCCCCCCATATCCGACTCGTTGACCAGGTAGCCCGAGTGGCGCTGATAGTGGCTGTGCGAGACGCTCAGCCCAACCTCGTGCAGGTCCGCGGCCCAACCCAGCAGGTTGCCGAAGGCGTATTGCTCAAGGTCCTCGCCGGCGATCTGGACGAACGCCTCCAGCGCCACGCGTTTAACGCGCCCGGCCTGCGCCGGGTTGACGTTGTAACGGGCCCGAAATGCCTGCACCGTCTTGTCGCGCGGGTCGCGGTGCTCGAGGCGGCCGAGCAAATCATGCAGGGCCCCTTCGCGCAGCGCGTAGGGCGAGACCTTGAGCTCCTCGATCCCAAGGGCTTCAAAACAGGCGGAAAGCACAACCAGGCCACCGGCGAACACGGCGTGGCGACGTTCGGAGAGCCCGGGAAGGTGAACGTCTTCGACGCGGTCGAAGAGCAGCAGGTCTTCCCTGAGCCGACCCAGGGCTTCGCGCGTGATCCGTTCATCGCTGTAGCCGCGCTGCGTGCAGATTGAGGCGGCAGCGCGGATGGTGCCGGATGAGCCGATGGCGGTCTTCCAGCCCTGGGCCCGGTAGCGGGACTGAAGTTCCTGCATTTCCGCCATGACGGCACGCTCGCCGCGCTGGAATTTCTCCCGCGTCAGCCGTCCCGAGCCAAAGTACCATTCGGTCGCTGATACACAGCCGAACTGCAGGCTTTCGAGTTCGAGCGGGGTCGGTCCCTCACCGATGACCAGCTCCGTACTGCCACCACCGATATCAATCACCAGGCGTCGGTCTTCGTGGCCGGAGACACCCTGGGAAACGCCCAGGTAGATCAGCCGGGCCTCCTCGCGGCCGCCGATGATGTCCACGGGGCAGCCGAGCGCGGTCTCAGCCACCATGAGGAAGGCGTTCGCATTGCGCATTCTCCGTAAACTCTGGGTGCCCACGGCGCGAATGTTGGCATTGGGGATGCCCCGAAGCCGCTGGCCGAAGCGCGCGAGGCACTCGATGGCGCGTTCCTGAACCTCCAGGTCAAGGTAGCCGGCCCGGTCCAGCCCGCCCGCCAGGCGAACCATTTCGCGAATGCGGTCGATAAAGCGCAGCTCTCCATGCTCGCGGCGCGCGACCACGAGGTGGAAGCTGTTGCTGCCGAGGTCGACGGCGGCGTAGGTCTGGTCCGTTTCCGTGACCTTCAGGGGGGCGATGTTCGACATGGGCTGGCCGCGGGGCCGCTCCTTATTTTTTGATGAGTTTGCGGATGCGCGATTGCGGATGCCGGGCCCGGTTGGGTTGTTCCGGCTCGGTCAGGGTGTAGCTTCCGTCTGCCTGGAGTTCCCAGGCCTCGGCCCGTGCCTCCCAAAACACGTCAAGGCCTTCCTTGCGGACGCGTTTGCGGACGGACGGATCGAGCAGGGGAAAGGCCACCTCCACGCGCTGAAACAGGTTTCGCTCCATCCAGTCGGCGCTTGAGCACCAGGTTTCCGGCTCGCCGTCGTTCTCAAAATGATAGATGCGCGAATGCTCCAGGAAGCGGCCGACCACGGAACGGATCCGGATATTCTCCGACACGCCCGGTATGCCGGGGCGCAGGCAGCAGATGCCGCGCACCACGAGGCGAATGGGGACGCCGGCCTTTGAGGCCTGGTACAGGGCTCGGATGATCTTCGGCTCCGTCAGTGCATTCATCTTTGCATCGATGCCCGCGGGCTTGCCGGCGGCCGCATGTTTCGCCTCGCGCTCGATCTTGCGAATGATCTGCTTGTGCAGCGTGAAGGGCGAATTCAGGCAGCGGCGAAGCTTGATGACCTTGCCGAGGCCCGACAGCTGTTGAAAGAGGTTCTGTACGTCTTCGCCCAGGGCTTCCTGGCAGCTGAGCAATCCGAAGTCCGTGTACAGCTTGGCCGTGCCGGAGTGGTAGTTGCCGGTGCCCAGGTGCACGTAGCGCCGGATGCGGTTCCGTTCGCGGCGCACGATCATCAGCATCTTGGCGTGTGCCTTGTGTCCGACGATGCCGTAAACAACCTGCACGCCGGCTTCCTGTAGGCGGCTGGCCAGGTTGATGTTGACGTCTTCGTCGAAGCGCGCGCGCAGCTCAACGACGACCGTCACATCCTTGCCCGCACGTGCTGCCTCAACGAGGTGGTGCACCACCTGGGAGTCCAGGCCGGTTCGGTAGAGCGTCTGCTTGATGGCTAGAACCTTGGGGTCGCGGGCAGCCTGGCTCAATAATTCGATGAGTGGCGAAAAGCTTTCGTAGGGGTGGTGCAGGAGAATATCGCCGCGGCGAATTTCCGGAAACAGGCGCGCCTTGCCGGCCAGGGCGCGCGGTACCCGGGGTCGGAATGCCTTGTGCTTCAGGTCCGGCCGGTCAATCTGGTCAATCACTTCCGTGACGCGGTAGAGATTGACCGGTCCGTCACAGCGATACACGTCCTCGGCCGTCAGCTTGAATCGTGCAGCCAGGTATTTCTCCACGGAGGCTGGGCAGCTTTCCCGAACCTCCAGGCGAACCGACTCGGCGTAGCCGCGCTCCATGAGCTCACGGCTCAGGGCCCGGGCCAGGTCCTCGATTTCTTCTTCGTCCACCAGCAGTTCCGAGTCGCGCGTCACGCGAAACTGGTGGCTACCGACGATCTCCATGCCGGGAAACAATTCCTCCATGAAGGCCTGGAGCACGGAGGACAGGAAGACAAAGTCGTAGGGCCCGCGTGTGTAGGAGACGGGAATGCGGATCAGCCGCGGCAGGGAGCGCGGTGCGCGCACCAGCGCCATGGAGCCTTCGCGGCCGAAGGCATCCCGGCCCCGGACTTCCACCAGGAAGTTGAGGCTCTTCGTCAGGATGCGCGGAAAAGGATGCGCCGGGTCGAGGCCCAGGGGGCTGAGGATTGGCAGGAGCTCTCGTTGGAAATAGCGGTGCAGCCAGCGGCGCTGACGTTCGGTCCAGGTCGTGCTCTCCAGAAAACGAATCCCTTCGCGGGCCAGGCGCGGTTTGAGCTCGTTGCGATAGCAATGGTACTGCTCGTTTGAGAGGTCCAGGGCAGCCTCGCGCAGGAGGGCGAGCAGATTGAGCGGCGTGACGCCATCAGGGCCTGGCCGTGCGGCGCCATGTTGAATGCGCTGCTTCAGTGCTGCCAGTCGAACTTCGAAGAACTCGTCGAGAAGCACCCGGGAAATGCTCAGGAAACGCAGGCGCTCCAGCAAGGGGAGGCGCTCATCATGGGTCATCGCCAGCACGCGACGCTGGAACTGAAGCAGGCTCAGCTCACGGTTCAGGTAAAGCCTCGTATCCCTCAGACTCCGGGGCGGATCGCGCTCCAGGGACTGCAGGAAATCGTCGCCCGCTTGGAGCGGAATGACGTGCGGTTCCATGGGCGCAGTATAGGACGCACCCATGACCGATTCATTATGCGGGGACGACAGGTAAGCCGGGGCAGCTGGGGACCGACACTCGGTGGCGCCGGTGATGGGCGCCTGCCACTGCCTATTCCGTGGCGGCGATGGCCTCGACCGGTTCGAGCCGGTCCCGCTCACGGGCAGCAACCACGGCGGGGAAGGGCACGTAGCCGTCCCGAACCACCACGGCCTGGCCCTGGCGGGACAGGGTCATGCGCACGAACTCGCGGATCAGCGGTGACATGGGCTGGTCCGGCGGATCATTCACATAAAGGTAGAGAAAGCGTGCCATGGGGTAGGCCCCGGCGATGGCGTTGTCCATGGTCGGCGCGATAAACGGTTCGCCCGCTGCCCGGGCAATCGGAATGGCGCGCACGGACGAGGTCGCATAGCCCATGCCGGAGTAGCCGATGCCGTTGAGCGAGGTCGCGACGGACTGAACCACGGAGGCGGAGCCAGGCTGCTCATTGACCGAGTTGCGGAAGTCGCCACGGCACAGGGCCCGCTCCTTGAAGTGGCCGTAGGTGCCCGACACGGAGTTCCGGCCGTAGCGCTGGATCTCCCGGTTGGCCCAGCTTCCGCTCAGGCCGAGCTGGCCCCAGCGTTCGATGTCCTCAGAGCCGGTGCAGTTCCGGGTCACGGAGAAGACACCATCCAGCTGGTCGAGGGTCATGCCTTCGATCGGGTTGTCCTTGTGTACGAACACGGACAGGGCATCAATCGCCACGGCATACAGCGTCGGCTTGTAGCCGAAACGTGCTTCGAAGGCCTCGATCTCCTGGTCACGCATAAGCCGGCTCATGGGGCCGATGTTCGCTGTGCCTTCGGTCAGCGCCGTGGGCGCCGTGGAGGAGCCGGCCGCCTGGATCTGTACGGTCACGTTCGGATATAAGCGCTTGAACTCCTCGGACCAAAGGGTCATGAGGTTGGCCAGCGTGTCTGAACCCGCGCTCGACAGGGTGCCGCTCACGCCACTGATTTTCTCGTAGCTCGGCAGGTCATCATCGAGGCGTTTTTGCGCCAACGCACTGGTGCTGCTTGCCAGGCCAAGGAGCACCCCGCTCACGAAGGCACCGGTTTTCAATAGGGTCGATCTTTTCATGTCCTGTCCTTTCCCGATCCGACGCATCGCGGTCGACGCAACCTTCTTCGGGCGCGTTCGGTCGATCGGTGCTTGCAGTATACCGAATGGAATGGGACGGTTAGTTGACGGCCCTCAGGGGCTCGTCCCCGTCGCTCATGCGGCGTTCGATCGGGAAGATACAGGAGAAGGTGCTGCCCTCGCCGAGTTCACTTTCGATGTGCAGTCGCGCGCCGTGGGCGTTCAGCACGTGCTTCACGATGGACAAGCCCAGGCCTGTCCCGCCGGTGTGCCGGGCACGGTCAGAGCCCACCCGGTAAAAGCGCTCTGTCAGCCGCGGCAGATCCCGTCGTGGAATGCCGATGCCCGTATCCGTCACGCTGAAGACCACGCCGTCGTCGCGCGTTTGGCAGTCTATATCGATGCGCCCGCTTTCCGGCGTGTAGTGGATCGCGTTGTTGATCAAATTGCGAAAGGCGCTCTCCAGGTCCTTGCCGTTGCCGAGAATCGCCAGGCCCGGTTCGCAGTGCACGTCGATAACGTGGTGGCCCTGGCTGACTTCCTCGGCCTGCTCCCGCAGTTGCAGCACCATGGCACAAATGCTGACCTCCTCGTCCGTCTCGGGCGCCGATTCGCTCTGCAGCCGGGAAAGTTCAAGCAGGTCGTTGAGCAACATCTGCATTTGCCAGCCCTGTTCCTGCATGCGTTCAATGGCCGGTGCCATATCGTCGCTCGCGTCGTCGCGCAGGGACTCGAGGTAGCCAAGGAGTACCGTCAGCGGCGTGCGCAGTTCGTGGGAAACATTGGCGACAAAATCACGGCGAACCTGTTCGAGGTTATGGATGTTGGTGATGTCGCGGAGGATCAGGAGGTGCTGGTCATCACGATGACGCACCGCGCTTACGCTGAGCCGGACGTTGGGGTCCAGCGGGCTGGCCATCTCGAAGGCGCTTTCGACCTGCTCTTCCACGGACATCCAGTCGGCGAAGTCCGGGTCACGCAGTAGGTTGGTTACGGGCTGGCCGATGTCTTCGGGACTGCGCAGTCCAAGCAGCCGGCGCGCCGCTTCGTTAAACCATGTGATTGTATCGTCCTGGTCGAGGACCAGGGTGGAATCCGGAAAGGCGTCCGTCATGCCCTGAAACTCCGTGATGATCCGCTCGTTCTGCTCAAGCTGTTCCCGATTGCGTTTCTGCAAGCGGTGAATGCTCTCGAAAATCTCCGACCAGACGCCAACGCTTTCCGGCGGTTCTGGCTCACTGCCGTCCAGCCATCGGTACAGGCGTGCCATGTTGCGCAACAGCCAGGCCGCGTAGAGCGTGACCATGATGAGCGCGGCCGGGATCAGGTAACCGAACCACCCGCCCACGGCCAATACGATGACTGCGACAACACCGATGCGGAGCAGATGTCGCTTCCAGGACCGGCCGAGCACGAGCGGTTCAGTCGCTGGTCAGGAAACGGTAGCCATGGCCCCGTACCGTCTGGACGTATTCATCAAGGCCGGCGGGCTGCAGCGCTTTGCGCAGACGCCGGATGTGAACGTCTACCGTGCGTTCCTCGAGATAGGCGTTGGTGCCCCATACGTGGTCGAGCAGCTGGGTGCGGCTATAGGCCCGTCCCTGATTGCTCATGAAAAACTCAAGGAGCCGATACTCGGTCGGCCCCATGTGCAATTCCTGGTCGTCAGCGATGACGCGTCGCGACACCGTATCGAGGATCAGTTTGCCGGCCTTGATCTGGCCTTCCGAATCGGCGGGGCTCGTCCGTCGCAGCACCGCGTTGATGCGGGCGATCAGCTCGCGCGGCGAGAACGGCTTGATGATGTAGTCGTCCGTACCGGCTTCCAGTCCAGCGACCTTGTCGTCCTCGGTCACCTTGGCCGTCAGCATGATGATCGGGATATCGGACGTGACCGGTTCCTTGCGCAGGCGGCGCGTCAGCTCAATGCCGCTGACACCGGGCATCATCCAGTCCATCAGGATGATGTCCGGCTTGCGGTCGCTGATTCGAGACAGTGCCTCCTTGGCATCGGCGGCGCCTTCGACGTCCATGCCCGCGCGTCGCAGCGCGAACTGAATCATGTCGCGGATGGCCGATTCGTCGTCAACCACCAGCACCTGGGCCTGGTTAGCGTTCATGGCCACCCCGGTTAGAAAGTTATACCCGCCATTATAGGGGTCGCCATGACAGTTTGATGACAGGCTGATGGCGACTCCGTGACGGCGGCAAAGCCCCGAAAAAGCTAATGTTATCGCTGGCGTTCAGCCGGGCGCCGGGTCGTCGAAGTCTGCCGTGATAACACGCATCTCCTCGAGCCGCGCTGTCACCCGTGACCGCTGGTAATAATCGAGGTCATCGCGCTGCTGCAGCCGTTCAAGCTGATCCACGGCTTCGTCAACGCTGCCGGACAGGAAATAGGCCTCGGCGAGGGCTTCGGAGGCGCCGATTTCATCCCCCGCGATGCTGGATGCCCGGGCAAAGAGTTCAAACAGGCGCGGACTGTCGCTGCGCTTCTGCAGCTGTTGCCGGAGCACATCCCTCGCCACGGCGGCCTGCTTCGGATCTCGGTCATAGAGCAGCGCCTCGGCGTAATGCAGGGCGATGGCATGGTTTCCCGGGAATCCGTGGTGCAGATCCGCAAGCCGGTCACGGGCGTGATGACCCCGGCCGGTTTCCAGGTCCAGTGATGCGGCCTGAAGCAGGTAGGGCAATTTATAGGCGTCTCCGGCGAGCAGGCCGTCGATCAGTGCGCGTGCCTCATCGAACTCGCGCTGGCGCTGGAGCGCAATCGCCAGTCCATACTCGGCCCCGAGCCGATGGGCGCGGGTCGGTGGGTCCTCGAGCCGTTTCCGGAACCAGTCTTCCGCCCGTTCCGGAGCCTCTTCATAAAGCGCGCGGAGCCGTGCCTGGGCCATGAAAAAATCCAGCCCGTCGCCGCTTTCTGGCGTCGGCATGGCCGCGGCCCGGTTCTTGGCCTCGGCAATTCGATTGGTCGTCACCGGGTGCGTACGCAGAAATTCTGGCGGCGCTTCACCGGCCGGACGGTTGATGCGGTTGATGCGCTGGAAGAAATCCACCATGCCCTGCGGATCATAGCCCGCGCGGGATAGGGTGAAAATGCCGATACGGTCCGCCTCGTACTCGTTGGCCCGGGTAAAGTTGATCATCGCCTGTTGGGACAGGGCCTGCCCGCCCATCAGTGCACCGGTGACGGCTTCACCGCCTCCACCGCCCGCGAGGATGAGTGCCAGCATGCCGAGGGCGATCGGGATGGTCATGTCCTGAGTATTTTGCAGCGCGCGAAAGATGTGCAGCTGGGTCACATGCGCGATCTCATGGGCAAGCACGCCAGCAACTTCATGCTCGTTTTCCGCTGCGAGAATCAGGCCGCTGTGCAGCGCGACGACGCCGCCGGGCGCTGCGAAGGCATTGACGCGCTTCTCATCCAGCACCACGAAATGAAAGGGCATGGTTGGCTTGTCGCTGTTTGCGACCAGACGGAAACCCATGTCCGCAAAGTAATCTGCGATCAAGGGGTCTTCGACCAGGACCTCGTAGGCACGCATTTGCATGAGGATGGCCCGTGCATATTCGCGCTCTTCTCCGTCGGAAAGATAATTGGCGGCGGAGTTGCCGAGGTCCGGCAGGTCAATGCGCTGATCCTGTTGTGCGCCAGCGCTGACCGTGAACAGCGCGACCAGCAGCGCAAGGCCGAAGCGGAACAGGCAGCGGTTCCGGTGACGGCTTCTGGGGCGTGGTTGCATCAACAGCTTCATGGCACTTCGGACCGCGTTCAAGGTTTCGGGTTCGCGTTTGGGCCCACAGTCTAGCGCGCGGCGGAGAGTTGCGGCGCTCCAGAGCTGCAATCGAAGGTGCCAAATACGGGCGCATGCCTTCACAAAACTCGCCCCGGCGCAGCACCGTTCGGTCCTCGCCTCGGGTATAATTCCGCCCTTTTCCAGCCGGCCACTCCCGGGCCGGGACGCACAGGAGCTTTCGCCCATGGCTACCCCCATCACGGTCATCCCCGGAGACGGCATCGGCCCCGAAAT
>JBCDHO010000012.1:0-16706 GCA_038749855.1 Pseudomonadota bacterium | reverse complement strand
CCGCCGCTTCCGCATCGGCGATGAGATGCGGCGTGAAGTCGTTGTCCAGGATCCACTCGTAGAGCGCCCGGAGCAGATACGGCTTACTGGAGGTCATGTCCGATGACCGAATCAGGCAGCGTTAAGAATCAACTCGCGCTCTGCCGTGGTCAGGCTGGCCTTGAAGGAGTTCCGATTGAAGAGCCGCTGGATATAGGCCTGTACCGCCTTGCCGGATTTGCCCAGGTTGATGCCGTAGGCCGGCAGGCGCCAGAACAGGGGCGCCAGCGTGCAGTCAACCAGGCTGAGCTCGTCGCTGAGCACGAAGTCGTGGTTCTTAAACAGCTCGTCGGCAGCGATGATGCCTTCCTTCAACTGCTTCCTCGGCGCCTCGGCTTTCTTGCCCGTGGCCGCGGCGACGTCGCGCGCCAGCGGGTACCAGTCGCGCAGGACGCGGTGGTGCACCAGTCGCAGCTGCGCCCGAGATACCGGATCGACCGGCATGAGGGGCGGATGCGGGTAGCGCTCGTCCAGGTACTCATTGATCACACCGGCGTCGTACAGCACCAGGTCGCGATCCACCAGTGTCGGCGTCTCGTTGTAGGGCGTCAGTTCGGCCATGTCCTCGGCCGCAGACGGATCTGCGTCCACGTCGACGATCTCAACATTGATGCCCTTCTCAGCAAGGACAAAACGTACACGGTGGCACTCCAGGCACTCGGCCGAGGAGTAAAGGGCCATGGTAGAACGGCCTTTCACGGAAATGGACACTGCTAATCTCCCCAAGTGGGCGGGATCGTTCCCGCTCCAGTCATTATGATTGATTTGCTGGCTGCGGTCGTGTCAGTGCACGTCGCGCCAGTATTCCACTTTCAAAACATAGGCCAGCACGGCGAACAGGGCGAGAAAGCCCATGACCCACACACCCACGGTCTTGCGCTGGAGCGCAGCCGGCTCAGCGGTGTAGGTCAGGAAAGCCGTGATGTCGCGCATGGCCGTTGCGTATTCGTCGGGCGACATGATACCCGGCTCGACCAGCTCAAAACCGCTGATGGTCTGGACTTCCTGATCGCCGACGGTTTGCATGCTGTACACCGCTTCCTGGATGCCCTGAAGTTCCCAGGTGATGTGCGGCATGGCGGCATTTTCGAGCACCGCATTATTCCACGTGCCGTCATCCTGCCGGTAGTAAGACAGGAGGAATGCATGAATCCAATCCGGACCGCGTGAGCGACCGGTAACCGACAGATCCGGCGGCGCCTTCCCAAACCAGGCCTCGCCCTGCTTCTTACTCATGGCGTTGGTCATGGTGTCACCAATCTTTTTGCCCGGGTCCGCGACGAGGTTGGCCATCACCATCTCTTCGCTGAGCTCAAGGTCCTCTGACAGGCGCGAGTAGCGCATAAATTCAGTGCTGTGACAGCCGGCGCAATAATTGACGAAGAGCTTGGCACCCCGCTGAAGGCTGGCGAGATCGTTGATGTTGACCTCGGACGGCGGGAAATCCCCCGCCCGTCCGGCTGCCTGGGCAGCAAAGCTGGCCAGCAGCATCGCCGCCGCCACGAGGCACGTGACGGCCCACTGTTTTTTGTTGCTGATCATCAGTGCGTTACTCGTTCCGGTTCAGGCTTGGTCGCGCCGTTCTTACTGAAGAACCACAGGCCAATGAAGAAGCCGAAGTAGACCACGGTCCAGATACGCGTTTCGATCGTCTCTGCCGGTGTCCCCTCGGCCATACCCAGCATGCCGAGGCGGATGAACGCAATGGTAAAGATGCCCAGAAGGATCTTGTACCACCAGCCCTTGTAGCGAATGGACTTGACCGGCGAACGGTCCAGCCAGGGCAGGAGGAACAGCACCATCACCGCAGCGCCCATGGTGACGACGCCCATCAGCTTGTCCGGCACACCGCGCAGGATGGCGTAGTACGGCGTGAAGTACCAAACCGGCTTGATGTGCTCCGGAGTCACCAGTGGGTTGGCCGGAACAAAGTTGTCGTACTCCAGGAACAAACCGCCGGCGGTGGGCCAGAAAAACACCACGAAGGCGATGACCAGCAGCAGCATGGAAGCGCCAAAGATGTCTTTCACCGTGTAGTAGGGGTGGAAGGGAATGCCGTCGCGCGGCACGCCGTTCTCGTCCTTGACCTTCTTGATCTCGATGCCGTCCGGGTTGTTGGAACCCGTCTCGTGCAGCGCCGTCAGGTGCAGCACCACGAGGCCCAGGAGGGCGATCGGCAGGGCAATCACGTGCAGCGCGAAGAAGCGGTTGAGGGTGGCGTCGGAGATGAAGTAGTCCCCACGAATCCACTCAACCAGCGGTTCACCGATCCACGGCAAGGCGCCAAACAGGTTGATGATCACCTGGGCGCCCCAGTAGGACATTTGACCCCAGGGCAGCACGTAGCCCAGGAACGCCTCTGCCATGAGCAGCAGGTAGATCAGCATGCCAAACACCCACAGGAGCTCACGCGGCTTCCGGTAGGAGCCGTAGAGCAGCGCGCGGAACATGTGCAGGTACACCACGATAAAGAAGAAGGACGCCCCGGTGGAGTGCAGATAACGCATCAACCAGCCATAGTCCACATCACGCATGATGTACTCGACGGACGCGAATGCCTCTTCTGCCGAGGGCTTGTAGTGCATGGTGAGGAAAATGCCCGTCACCAGCTGCAGCACCAGCACCAGCAGCGCGAAGGATCCGAAGTAATACCAGAAGTTGAAGTTCTTCGGTGCGTAGTACTTCGCCAGGTGGTCGTTCCAGAACTTCGTGACGGGCAGGCGCTCGTCGACCCAGTCCATGACCGGGTTGGCGGCGGTTGATTTCATGTCTTCAGCAGTCTTGGCCATTTCAGGCTGCCCCCTCGGTATCGACGCCGATCACCAGCGTCTGATCGTCAGTGAATGAATACGGCGGCACCTTGAGGTTGGTGGGCGCCGGAACGCCGGCGTACACGCGGCCGGAGTTGTCGAACTTGGATTTGTGGCAGGGGCAGTAGAACCCGCCCTTCCACTCGGCGTCGAAGGGCTGCGGCGCCACCTGTGGAAGCACCTGCGGAATGCAGCCCAGGTGCGTGCAGTGCATGTTCACCACGAAATACTCGGGTTTGAGCGCACGCGCTTCGTTGGCCGCCCAGGTCGGCTGCTCGGACTTTTCCGAGGCCGGGTCGCTCAGCAGACCGTCGACCTCGGGCAGGGCGTTGAGCATTTCGTCACTGCGTTTGAGAATACCGATGGTCTGACCGCGCCAGACGACGCGCAGGATCTGTCCTTCTTCCAGCCCCGCAAGGTTGACCTCAACCGGCGCACCCACGGCTTTCGCCTTGTCGCTGGGGAACCAGGTTTTGATAAAGGGAACGGCCGTAAAGCCGACACCAACGGCACCCACGGCCGACGTGGTGGCGACGAGAAAGCGCCGTCTTCCGGTATTCACGCCATCAGCTGACATGGTCTACTCCAATTTTTGCGTGGGGCTGTGGCAGCGACCGTCGTCGTGCTCACCCCGTTCACTCGGGATTGCTGTTGCCCTTTAAAACCCGGGGATGGGTTATGGCCTCAGGTTGCCTGGCTACGTAGCGGATCTCGCCGCTAACTTGTGGAATGGGGCGAAGTCTAAGGGGTGCAATTCAAGACCGCGTCAACGCACCGTGACCGCTGACTCAAGAATGGCCGTGCGGGCGGTGATTTGTCGCTGAGTTTCGGTAGGACCCCACGCGCTACCCAATGCGCCATTTTAGCCGATCTGGCCCATGCGCGACAACGGCTTTGCCGCTAGACTGCGGCCATGTCTGAATCGCCCCGGCCAGTGCCCCAGGAACAGCGCAGCGACGTGAATAAGGAAGGCCCCGCGTGGGTTTGATCCGCTTCCTCCTCGGCTCTATCAGCGCCGGCCTGGCGGTCGCCTTCCTGCTGGTGCTGCTCTTGCCTGAGCTTCGCGAGCGCGTGTTCTCCACGCCGGTCAATCCGGCGTTACCCCTGGCACCCGTCTCTTTTGCCGATGCGGTTGACCGCACCGCGCCTGCGGTGGTCAGTATTTACACGCGCTCGGTCGAGCGGCAGGCCCTCAGCCCCCAGCTTCAGCGCTACTACGGCCGCCCCTACGCGGAACGCCAGCGCAGCGAAATCGGGTCGGGCGTCATCATCCGCGAGGACGGCTACATTTTGACCAACGAGCACGTCGTCAACCGGGTGACGAATATCTCCGTGGCCCTGTGGGACGGACGCTATGCCGCCGCCGAGGTGGTTGGCGCGGATCCGGCGACCGATCTTGCAGTGCTGAAAATCGATCTGGAGGGTTTGCCGGAGGCGCCCCTTGCCGTGGACACGCGCCCCCGCGTCGGTGACGTGGTCCTGGCCATCGGCAACGCGCTGGGCCTTTCGCATACGGTCACGCTTGGGATCGTCAGCGCCACCGGGCGCAATGACCTTCGCGCGCTGCTCTACGAGGACTTTATCCAGACCGACGCGGCCATCAACGTCGGCAATAGCGGTGGCGCCCTGGTCAACGTGGATGGCGAGGTAATTGGGATCAACACCCGCAACCTGGGCCAGGACGTTGGCGGCCAAAATATCGGCTTTGCCATTCCCATCGCCATCGCCCGCAGCGTGATGCAGCAGATCATTGATCACGGCGCTGTCCGGCGCGGCTGGTTGGGCGCCAACTTCATGGATTTGCCTTTGTCCGTGCAGGCTGATGGCAGCGCGGTGCGCCGCGGTGTTCGTGTCCGTGACGTGGACCCGCGCGGACCGGCGTGGAACGCCAACCTGCGCACGGGCGACATCTTGCTGGCGGTCAATGGCGCAGATACGAACGATGCGCGCTCGACGCTGCTGGCAATCTCGCGTATGGCCCCCGGCGACGAGGTCAGCCTGCTGGTGCAGCGCGACTCAAGCCTGTTCGAAAGCTACGCCACCCTCATCCAGCAGCCCCCGCTTCGCTAGGCGCCGGCAACGGCTCATCGTAATCACGCTTTCGGCAGCGTGACACCCCGCTGGCCCTGATGGTGGCTGCCTTCCAGCTTCCGCTGCTATCTCGATGTCGCTTCGTTGCTTGGCTTCTTGCGCCTGCGGCGCAAACCGCCCGCGCGCCTCAGCGACGACTACGGCTCATCGTAATCACGCTTTCGGCAGCGTGACACCCCGCTGGCCCTGATACTTGCCGTCTTTGTCTTTGTAGCTGGTTTCGCATTCTTCGTCGGATTCGAAGAAGAGGAACTGGGCGACGCCCTCGTTGGCGTAGATGCGGGCTGGCAGCGGGGTGGTATTGGAGAACTCGAGGGTGACGTGGCCTTCCCACTCGGGCTCGAGGGGGGTGACGTTCACGATGATGCCGCAGCGCGCGTAGGTGGACTTGCCGAGGCAGACCGTGAGGACGTTGCGGGGGATGCGAAAGTACTCGACTGTGTGCGCCAGGGCGAAGGAGTTGGGTGGGATGATACAGGAGTCGCCCTCGAAATCGACGAAGCTGTTCTCGTCGAAGGCCTTCGGGTCTACGACCGCCGAGTTGATGTTGGTGAATATCTTGAAGTGATTGGCGCAGCGACCGTCGTAGCCATAGCTCGACGTTCCGTAGGAAACCAGACGGCTGCCGTCGTCCCGGCGACGTACCTGCCCCGGTTCGAAGGGTTCGATCATGCCATGCTGCTCGGCCATGCGACGGATCCAGCGGTCGGATTTGATGCTCATTGGTCTTTTCTTTGATCCTTGGACGTTGACGGTGTTGAGGACTGGGCGGTCTGCGGGATGCGCGCGGGCGGTCAGCGGTTTTCCAGGTTGATCTGGGGCATATCCAGCTTCAGATTGCGCTCACGCTGGGAAAGCTCAGCGCTGGTGCGACGGGCAAACTCAAGGTAACTGGCCGCGATATCCCCATCCGGCGCCTCGACCAGGGTCGGACGCCCCGCGTCGAGGGATAGGCGAATGGAGATATCGAGCGGCAATCGACCCAGCAGCGGAATATCGTAGTCCTCGGCCATGCGCTCGCCGCCGCCCTCGCCGAAGATCGGCTCCTCGAAGCCGCACTGGCTGCAGATGTGTGTACTCATGTTTTCCACCACGCCCAGCACGGGAACTTCGAGCTTGCGGAACATCTGCAGCGCCTTGCGCGCGTCCAACAGCGCGATGTCCTGGGGCGTTGTCACGATCACCGCGCCGGCCACCGGGACCTTCTGCACCAGCGTCAGCTGAATGTCCCCGGTACCAGGCGGTAGATCGATGACCAGGTAGTCGAGCTCGCCCCAGTCGCTTTCACCGAGCATCTGCTGGAGAGCCGAGGTCACCATCGGGCCCCGCCAGATCATGGGCGTTTCCTCTTCCACGAGGAACCCGATGGACATGACCTTCACGCCGTACGCCTCGTGGGGGATGATGCGCTTGCCGTCTGTATCCGGCTTGCCGGCAACACCCAGCATGCGCGGCATGCTCGGGCCATAGATGTCGGCATCCAATACGCCCACACGCGCGCCATCGCGCTGCAGGGCCAGGGCCAAGTTGACGGCGGTGGTTGATTTGCCGACGCCGCCCTTACCGGAGGCAACGGCGATGATGTTCCGGATTCCGGGGTGCGGCGTCAGCTCTCCCTGCACCTTGTGACCCAGGACTTTCCAGCCCGCGTTGACGGTCGCCTCGCCGGCGACACCCGCCGCCACGAGTTGCTCTTCCAGCGACGCCCGAAACTCCGGTAAAAAGCCGTCCGCAGCAAAACCCAAGCGCAGATCCACGGCAACCCGCTCTCCATCGATTCCAACACCGCGCACAAGGCCTGCGGTAACGAGGTCCTGTTCGAGATAGGGTGCCTGGATTCCGGCGAGGGCCTGGCGAACGGTCGCATCGGTCGGGATGGGCATGGGGACAGTTATCCTCAGGGCAGGAGCAGCCGCGAATTGTAGCGCCTTCACCGTGAACGGGTAAGCGATTCGAGCGCCTCCTTTCATGGCCCGGCAGGGGGGTGTCGTTGGCCTATGGAACGACCGCACACCGTGCGATAATTCCCGCTTGAAAATAGCGTCCTGCACCATGAGCGAAGCACAAAGAAAAATTCTCATCACCTCGGCCCTGCCCTATGCCAACGGCTCCATCCACCTGGGCCACATGCTCGAATACGTGCAGACGGACATCTGGGCGCGGTTCCAGCGCGCCCAGGGGCACGAAACCTACTTCGCCTGGGCAGACGATGCGCACGGAACGCCCATCATGCTCAGCGCGCAGCGCCAGGGCATTACCCCGGAAGCGCTCATCGACCGCATGAATCTCGAACACCAGCAGGATTTCCGGGATTTCGGCCTGAGCTATGACAATTTTTCTTCGACGCACTCGGAGGCCAACCACGAGCTCGTGAGCATGATCTTCGAGCGACTTCGCGAGGGCGGCCACGTCGTCCGCAAGACCATCAACCAGTTCTACGATGAACAGGAGGGCATGTTCCTGCCGGACCGCTTCATCAAGGGGACGTGCCCGAAATGCGGTGCCGAGGACCAGTACGGGGACAGCTGCGAAGTCTGTGGCAGCACCTACGCGCCGACAGACCTCATTGAACCGCGCTCCGTGGTCAGCGGCACGACGCCGGTCCTGCGGGACTCGGAGCACGATTTCGTGCGCCTCGGAAACTTCGAGCAGGCCCTCAAGGACTGGATGGCCGACGGCAGGCTCCAGCCGGAGGTGGTCAACAAGCTCCAGGAATGGTTCACGGACGGCTTGCGGGACTGGGACGTGACCCGCGATGCGCCCTATTTCGGCTTTCTCATTCCCGGTACCGATGACAAGTATTTTTACGTCTGGGTCGACGCGCCGGTCGGCTACATGGCCAGCTTCCAGGAACTCGCCGAACGCGAGGGCCTGGAGTTCGAGGCCTGGTGGAAAGCCGACTCCGAGACGGAGCTCTACCACTTCATTGGCAAGGACATTGTCTACTTCCACACGCTGTTCTGGCCGGCCATGCTCATGGGCGCCGGGCTGCGCACGCCGACTGCCGTTTACGCGCATGGCTTCCTGACCGTAGACGGCACCAAGATGTCCAAGTCACGCGGCACTTTCATCATGGCGCGGACCTACCTCGACCACCTCGATGCCGATGCCCTGCGCTACTACTTCTGCGCCAAGCTGGGCCCGGGACTGGCCGACATCGACCTCAATCTCGAGGACTTCGTTGCCAAGGTGAACGCCGACCTCGTGGGCAAGGTGGTGAACATCGCCAGCCGCTGTGCCGGCTTTATCCATCGCGGCTACGACGGCGTACTCAGCGACGCCCTGCCCGACCCGGACCTCTACGCCGCCTTCATCGACGAGCGGACCGCCATCGCCGCCGACTTCGAAGCGCGCAATTACCAGGCGGCCATTCGCCGCATCATGGCGCTGGCGGACCAGGCCAATCGCTATATTGACGAGCACAAGCCTTGGATGATGATCAAGGAACAAGGTCGGGAGGCCGAGGTACAGGCCGTCTGCACCCAGGGCATCAACCTGTTTCGCGTGCTCATCACCTTGCTTGCACCCGCCATTCCGTTCACGGCGGAACGGGCCGCTGAATTCCTGGGCCAACCGGTGCAGCTGTGGTCCGACCTCGATAAGCCGCTGGTTGGCGTGCAGCTCGAACCCTTTCGGCCGCTGCTCCATCGCATCGATCCGGCCAAGGTGGAAGCTATGGTCGAAGCCTCGAAGGAGTCGCTCCAGGCGACCACCGATGCCGGCACCGAGGGACACGAGGTCGCCGCAGAACCGGCCGCCGGGAACGAGGATTCGACATCATCGGCTGGCGCCCTGGACCTCGCCGACGAAATCGTGATCGACGACTTCCTGAAGGTCGATCTGCGCGTGGCCCGCATCATCAAGGCCGAAAGCGTGCCGGAAGCGGACAAGCTGCTGCGCCTGACCCTGGACCTCGGCGGCGAGCAGCGAAACGTGTTTGCCGGTATCAAGGGCGCCTACGATCCGGCGGACCTCGAGGGTCGTTTGACGGTGATGGTGGCCAATCTCAAGCCGCGGAAGATGCGCTTTGGCGTCTCCGAAGGCATGGTGCTGGCTGCCGGGAACGACCAAGGCCTGTTCATCCTGTCCCCGGACGATGGGGCCAAACCGGGTGACCGCGTGACCTGATAGGGCTGCGGGGAACCCCTCATGCTGAAAGCTGATCGCCACGCTTTTTTTGAGCGCCTGCACGCACACAATCCGAATCCGACGACCGAGCTGGTCTATGAGTCGGCCTTCGAACTCCTGATTGCGGTGATTCTCTCCGCCCAGGCGACGGACGCGGGCGTCAACAAGGCGACGCGACGCCTGTTTCCCGTGGCTAACACGCCGCAGGCCATCATCGACCTCGGTCTCGACGGCCTCAAGTCCCACATCAAGACCATCGGCCTGTTTAACGCCAAGGCCGAGAACGTCATGAAAACCTGCCGTATGCTCCTGGATCAGCACGGGGGCGAAGTCCCCAGCGAGCGGGAAGCGCTGAACGCGCTGCCCGGTGTTGGCCGCAAAACCGCGAACGTCGTTTTGAACACCTATTTCGGGCAGCCGACCATGGCTGTGGACACGCACATCTTCCGCGTCGCGAACCGAACGGGGCTGGCCCGGGGGAAAACGCCCCTCGAGGTCGAACGCAAGCTGCTCAAGAGCGTGCCTGAAGAATTCCTCATGGACGCGCACCACTGGCTGATTCTGCAGGGCCGCTACACCTGTATTGCCCGTAAGCCCAAATGCGACGAATGTCTCGTGGCCGACCTCTGCCGGGAAGGCCGCAAAGGCACCTATCGCTGAGCCACCCGGGCCTGCCGTCAACCCGGCTGGAAACCGCTCCGAAGCGCCTTTAACACTCCACTTGTCGCACCGGGGACTTCAACAGAACGTCCCCGATCACTTTTTTTTGTCGGCGGCGTGTAAGTTTTTCCCCGACCCCTCGGTCACCTGTCCCGAACGCGCCATTTGCGCCAAGAGCGAAGAGAAACTAGGCTCAGGAGCACGGCACGGTCGCGGTAACCGGGCAAGGCCTCGAACACGGCCACCGGGTCCGTAAAGAAGAAGCGCGCTTTCGAGCGCACACCAGCGCACAGCGCGCTATTCGTAAAAACGGGCCTGGAGGCCCATGTACAACCACTGTTGGAGGTTAAGAACCATGGCTGACAAGACTTCATTCATCAAACCTGTTGCTGCCATTGCTGGCGTTGCATTCGTTTCATCCCTGGCTGTGAGCACCACGGCTGCTGCTGACAACCCCTTCGAGCTGTCCGACCTGGACGCCGGCTACATGCTGGCTGACGGTCACGGCGACAAAGGCGAGGAAGGCAAATGTGGCGAAGGCAAGTGTGGAACCGACGGCGAAGAAGGCAAGTGCGGTGAAGGCAAATGCGGCGACGACAAGGGTGAAGAAGGCAAGTGCGGTGAAGGCAAGTGCGGTGACGAGAAAGGCGAAGAAGGCAAGTGCGGCGAGGGCAAATGCGGCGCCTGAGCGCCCGCTGACCTGACCGAGGCATTTCGCCCTTGAGTCATACCACCGACACCTTCCCGGTTCAGGGAACGGGACTCGGACTGAGGCGGGCCCTGCTGGGCCCGCTTCAGGCTGCGGACCCCGATCTTCTGGCAGCCAGCATCGACTTCATGGAGGTCGCGCCGGAGAACTGGATCAACGTCGGCGGCCGGCTGGGCCGCGAGTTTCGATCCTTCACCGAGCGCTTTCTCTTCGTCTGTCATGGCCTGTCGCTGTCGATCGGTGGCCCTGCGCCCCTCGATGAAACGCTGCTGCACAAGATCAAGGCGTTTCTCGACCTGCACGACATCCGCTGTTTCACGGAACACCTGAGCTACTGCTCTGACGCAGGCCACCTCTACGACCTCATGCCCATTCCCTTTACGGAAGAGGCCGTCGGCTACGTGGCCGAGCGCATTCACCGGACCCAGGACATCCTGGAGCGCCGCATTGGCATCGAAAACGTGTCCTACTACGCGGCACCCGGTGCGGAACTGAGCGAAATCGAATTCATCAACGCGGTGGTCACTGAGGCCGACTGCGATCTGCTGTTGGATGTCAACAACATTTACGTCAACAGCATCAACCACCGCTATGACCCGGTGGAATTCCTGCGCGCCATGCCTGGCGAACGTGTCGTGTACGGCCACATCGCCGGTCACTACGAGGAAGCCGAGGACCTGCGTGTCGACACGCACGGTGCGCGGGTCATCGATGGCGTCTGGGAACTCCTCGACGAGGCCTACGCGACCTTCGGCGCCTACCCGACGCTGCTTGAGCGGGACTTCAACTTTCCAGCGGTTTCAGAACTGCTGGAGGAACTGGACCGGATTCGCGATGCCCAGGCACGCGCTGGCGGCCTGCGCGGCTCGGTGCCCGCGCCCGTCACGCATCCGGAGCCTGACTCCGCGGCTGCCGGCTGACAGCGCCGACGCGCCGCATGGGCAGTCTGCGCGAACTGCAGGAGCGCTTTACGGCGCACATCCGCAACCCGGACCACAATCCCGGGCCTGAGGGCGTCGAAGACCGACGCCTGGCCATCTACCGGGACCTGTTCTTCCGTAACCTCAGCAACTTCATTGCCAAGAGCTTTCCCGTGGTGCGCAAGCTGTACGACGACGACGCCTGGGACGCGTTCATGCGCGAGTTCTACGCGACGCACGAGTTTCATACGCCGCTGTTCCCGGAAATCCCGCGGGAGTTTCTGCAGTACCTCCAGGAAGGCCGCGACCAGCGCGATGACGACCCGCCCTTCCTGCTGGAACTGGCGCACTACGAATGGGTAGAAATCGCCCTCGACCTGGACGAACAGGACCTGGATGCCGTGCCCGCTGACCCGGATGGCAATCTCCTCGAGGGTGTCCCCGTCCTGTCACCCCTCGCCTGGCCGCTGGCCTACAACTATCCCGTTCACAAGATTCGTCCCAGCTTCCAGCCCGAGGCGCCTTCGGAAGCGCCGACCTTCCTGCTCGTCTACCGCAATCGGGACGACGAAGTGAAGTTCATGGAGCTCAATGCCGTGACGTCCCGCGTGGTCAATTTGTTGAAAGAAGATGTGGGGAAAACGGGTCTTGATGTCCTGAACGCCGTCGTTGCGGAACTGAATCATCCGCGGCCGGAAACGCTCCTCGAAGCGGGCGCGGAAGTCCTCCGCGATCTGGCCGAGCGGGACGTCATCCTCGGCACACAACAGCAATGATCGCGGCCCCCGGGCCGCACGCTCGGAGGGAAGACCATGTTCGATTTCTACGACGGCCTGACGGCCCGCCTGCGCGCCATCGGTGACTGGATCTGGCCGACCGGCCTGCGGCTCATCATGTTCTGGGAGTTCTGGGAAGCGGGGATCACCAAGTACCGCGGTGACAACTGGTTCGCCAACATTCCCTGGGCGGACTGGCAAAAGGGCTTCCCCTTCCCGTTTGACAGCATTTCCAATGATCTGAACTGGACCCTGGCGACCTGGGGCGAGCTGGTCTTCGCGGTGATGGTCCTGTTCGGCCTGTTCACGCGCTTCGCCGCCTTCTCGCTGCTGGTGATCACGGGGGTCGCCACGGCCGCGGTTCACTGGCCCGCCGAGTGGTCAGGGCTGGGCGAACTCTGGTCCGGCTATGTCATCACGGCGGACGGTGCCGGCAATTACAAGCTGCCCCTGCTGTTCGTGATCATGCTGCTGCCGCTGGTGTTCAACGGTGGCGGAAAGCTGAGCCTTGATCACCTGCTGATCAGCCTGACCAGCCGCAACGACCGGCTCGATGACCGCTCCGGAGATTTGCAGGCATTGGGCCTGGGCTTCTTCGTCCTGGCCTTCACGGTGATTTGGGTGGAACCGGTCTGGGGCTATGCACTGCTTGCACCGGCTGCCGCAGCCCTGCTGTTGCCGCAGTTCATGGGCAACCCGGTGCGCCCCGCCACCTGAGTGGTACCACCGGCAAAGACAGACAGCGGTGGGCCGGCCCCGGCCCACCCGGCGCAGGATCGGTTGGCTTAACTCAACGCTATGGCGTACTGGCCGGCACGTCGCCGGTCACCGCGACATAAGGGCTGGGCAGGCGGACAAGCCGGTAGCCAGCCTGCTCCAGGAGACGCAGCAGACCCTGCTCCCCCGGAAGATGTAATGCACCGACCGCGATGAAGGTGCATCCGCCCTCGAGCAGGCGGTCGGCGTTGGCTGCCATGCGAAGGTTCCGCGCATCAATGCCCTCGGAGACGAACCAGGCGCGCGTCTCCGGTTCCAACGCTGCCATCTGCTCATCCGTCATGGCCTGCAGCGTGGCCAGGTCCCTCGTCAGGTAGGCATCGACCATCCCATCGTGAACAGCCTGGACCTGCTCATGATCAGCGAGCGCCTGATCCAACAGGTCCAGCTGCGCTTCCAGCCCCAGGTCCTCCAGGAACGCCAGCTGCTCCTCCAGCGTCTCCAGACCCACGACACCCATCCCCATGCCCCCGGCACGCAGAGACAGGGCATAGTCCAGGAACAGTCCGGTTTTCGGCGGCGGCAGGCTCAGGGTCATCATCGCCGCCCAGGGCTTCATGCGGCGCAGGCGCGCTTCGGAAATCGCGTAAGGCGCCACGGCGGATTCAAGGGCCGCGAAGCGTTCCGGACCGACCAGCGGTTCCAGGGTGCTGCCCGCCGGGAGCTCCATGTAGCTGAGCAACCGTTGCAGGGTCGGTAAATCAGGTACGAGCTCCATGGCGTAGGTTTGGCAACTGGACAGGGCCTCAAGGAAGGACGGCGTGTACTCGAGCAGCCGCGGATCCTCCGAATGCACCGTCCCAAGCAAATAGCCGGCACGCGCGTCGGGGCCTTCAATGGCCCAGAACACATCGTGATCCCCGGCTGCCCCGGTCGCTGGTGCCTGCGAGGCAGCGCCCAGGTCCTGGACAGCGCTTGCCGAACCGTGGAGCAAGAGCAGGAGCAATGAGAGGAGTAGCGGCACGAAGGCGCCCAGGCACCGACGGCTGATCACGACTTTTCCAGCGTGTGTTCCCCTGGTGGGCATGGCAAACTACGCGGCTGGCGCCGCACTCCGGCAATTCGATCAAGGCCGCTCATTATGCCGCTCATCAAGGACCGATTCAGGGGGTTCCTGCCCGTCGTGGTGGATGTTGAAACCGGTGGTTTCAGCTCAGCGTCCGACGCGCTGCTCGAGATCGCCGCGTGCATCCTGAAAATGGACGACTTCGGCCGCCTGCGCATTGCCGAAACCGTGAGCCTCGATGTCGCACCGTTCCCCGGCGCCAACATCGACCCCAGGGCCCTCGAGTTCACGGGCATCGACCTGGAGAGTGAAAACCGCAACCCGCTGCCCGAGCGTGAAGCGCTGAAGCAGCTCTGCACACCGGTTCGCAAGGAGGTCAAAGCAACCGGTTGCCAGCGTGCCATCCTGGTGGGTCACAATCCCAGCTTCGACCTGGGCTTTCTGAACGCCGCCGCGGAGCGGACGAACTTTCGTCGCAACCCCTTTCACCCCTTCAGCAGCTTCGATACGGCAACCCTGGGCGGCCTCGCCTTCGGGCAGACCGTTCTGTCCCGCGCGGTGGAGGCGGCAGGGCTGGACTGGGACGCCTCGAAGGCCCACTCCGCCGAGTACGACACGGTCAAAACGGCAGAGCTTTTCTGCGCCATCGTCAATCGCTGGAAGATTCTCACGGGGCTCTGAATACCCCACCGCCTTCCGGGGCTTTGAGCATCCCGCGGCCGCTTGGGGCTCTGTGCACCTCACAGCGCGACGTGAATCCACTCCGTCCAGACGTTCCAGTCCGGTCGCGACGATTGGCCCAGTGACCTTCGGAACATCCTGCAAACAGGCATGGCCGCTATAGTGTGCCCGTCAGATGAGGGAGATCGGCAATGTCAGACATCAACGAAAACCCGTCGCCGGCATCGGGAACACCGGCAAGCAAGGAAAAATACAGCGTATTCAATGCGATGGTGGATATCATTGCGTCACCAATGCGGGCCCTGGACGAGATTCGCGAGCACACCGGCTGGCTGTGGATACCGCTTTTTCTGGGGCTCGGCGTTTCCTGTGCATCCTTTACCTATTACTTCCACTGGGTGGATTTCGACTGGCTCACGGAACAAACCATCCAGGCGATGCCGGTGGAGCAGCGCGCCGAGGCCGCGCCCCAGGTGCGGAGCTTTATGACCCCGATCCTGAGCAGCACCTTCGCCATCACTGCGATTGTGGTGGTCTCGCTGGTGCTCTACACCCTATTCGCCGCCTATTACCATTTGGTCGCGAAGATGAGCACCCAGGCGGAGTTGCGCTACGGCCAGTGGTTCTCTCTTAACGTCTGGGCCAGCTTTCCGGGCATCTTCAACGCGATTGCGCCCTTCGTCGTCATCCTGCTCGCCGACTCTAACCAGCTGGGCCAGGATCAACTCACACCGCTCTCCTTGAACCAGCTGTTCATTGGCGCTGAACCGGGCGACCCCTGGTTCAACTGGGCCAACTCCACTAACCTGCTCCAGCTTTGGACCACGGCCCTGGCCGGGCTGGGCTTTGCGCGCTGGACCGACTCGAGCCTGCTTAAGGGCATGCTGGTGGCGTTCATTCCCCTGGTGCTGATCTACGGCATCTGGGCGGCCCTGGTCTGAGTTCGCCATGAAGAAAGTCCTCATTTTTGCGGGCCTCGCCGCGGCCCTGGTGGCGCTTGTCTACTGGTCGAAGTTCAACCGTGGCGGAGATGCGGACGAGGTTCAGGTTGAGACGGCCGAGTACCAGCTGATTCGCAGCTCCGTGCTCGCTTCGGGCACGCTGGCCTACCGGGAGCAGGTCCAGCTGGGCTCGGAAGTCATCGCCAAAGTGACCGAAGTCCACGTGCAGGAGGGCGATCCGGTCCAGCGCGATCAGCTGCTCATTTCCCTTGATCCGGAAAACCTCCAGGCACAGCTCGAACAGGCCGACGCCAACGTCCGCATGCGTCAGATCGCCATTGACCGCCAGGAGCTGATGGTGCGCAACCTGAAGCGTCGCTACGGCAATCAAAAGGAGCTCTTCGACCGGGAACTCGTGGACGAGGACACGGTGGAGAACCTGTTCATTGAGATGGGCATGGCCGAGGTCGATCTGCGCTCCCTGGAGGAAGGATTGACCCAGGCGCGCGCGGCCCGGGCCCAGTCGGCGGACTTGCTTTCGAAGACCCGCATCACTTCACCCATCGACGGCATCGTGATCCAGCAGGACGTCAAGGTAGGAGAAACGGTCATCGCCGGCACGACCAACCTGCCCGGTTCGACCTTGATGGTGGTGGCCGACACCTCAGAGATGCTCGTCGAAGTCCGCGTCGATGAGGCGGACATCGCGCAGATCGACGAAGGACAGCGTTCAGATATTTTCACGGCGGCTTTTCCCGACACGCCGATCGGCGGGACCGTCGAATCGATCGCCACAACGGCCCGGCAGACCGCAGGGCAACAGAGCCTTTCCTTCCTGGTCAAGATCGTCCTGGACGAGCAGAACGAGGTGCCGATCCGCTCCGGCATGAGCGCCCGGGCAGACATTTACACGCAAAGCACTGAAGAAACGCTGGCCGTGCCCATCCAGGCCGTGCGCTACGACGAGGCGCTTGGGGACGCGGACAGCAGCGAGGAAGACCAGCCCTACGTGATGGTGTTCGCCGGAGACACGGCAGAGCGGCGTGATGTGGAAATCGGGATTTCCAGCGATTCCGACCAGGAGATCCTTTCCGGCATTGCGGCCGGTGACCGCGTCATAACGGGGCCCTACCGCATCCTGCGCAACCTCGATGACGGTGATCCAGTG
>JBCDHO010000011.1:0-17109 GCA_038749855.1 Pseudomonadota bacterium | reverse complement strand
TCGGCGTCGGGCTGGTCCTTGCCGAACTCCTCGCCGTAGATGCCATGGTCCGCAAACGCGCCACTAAGCACTTCGCGGATCACGAGCTCCGCTTCACGGTCCGCCACCGTGACCGGGGTCTGGTCCGACTTGATCTCGACCTCGAAGTCGCCATGGTAGCGGGCCAGGATCGGCACGCTGGCGGCCTTGGCGGCCTCGATTGCCGTGTCCAGAAATGTCTGCATGGGGTGTCTGCTTGCATGCCAGAAAGGGCGTTGCGATCATACCAGAAGCCCACCACCCGAGACCCCGAATGACCCCGACCAACGATGCCATGCGCGCGCGCGATCTCGCCGTGCTCTGGCACCCGACCACGCAGATGAAGGACCACGAATGGCTGCCCCTGCTGCCCGTACGCCGGGGTGAGGGCGTGTGGCTCGAGGACTATGACGGCAACCGCTACATCGATGCCATCTCTTCCTGGTGGGTGAACCTCTTTGGACACGCGAACCCGCACATCAGCGAGGCCGTCGCCCGCCAGGCCCGTGCGCTGGAGCATGTGATCCTGGCCGGTGTCACCCACGGCCCTGCGGTCACCCTGGCGGAAAAGCTGGTAGCGTTGACGCCAGAGGGTCTGGACCGGGTCTTCTACGCGGACTCCGGTTCTGGCGCCGTCGAGATCGCGCTCAAGATGAGCTTTCACTACTGGCGCAACCAGGGCGAAATCGGCCGGCGGCGTTTCGTCACGCTGACCAACAGCTACCACGGCGAAACGCTGGGGACGCTGGCCGTGGGGGATGCGGGCCTGTTCAAGGAGGCCTACGAGCCGCTCCTCATGGAGTCCCTGTTCGCCCCCAGTCCCGATTGCTTCGGCATCGAACCCGGCCAGTGGGACGCCCATGCGCAGGGCCGTCTCGATGAGCTCGAGGCCATCCTCGCCGAGCACGCCGGCGAGGTCTGTGCGGTCATCATTGAGCCGCTGGTGCAGTGCGCCGGCGGTATGCGCATGTATCCGCCCTCGTGGATCCGGGGCCTGCGTGCCGTGTGTGACCGCCATCGTGTGCACCTCATTGCCGACGAGATTGCGGTGGGCTTCGGGCGCTCGGGCACGATGTTCGCCTGCGAACAAGCCGGTGTCAGCCCGGACTTCATGTGCCTGTCAAAGGGCCTTACCGGCGGCTACCTGCCCATGTCGGCGGTGCTGACCACCAACGACGTCTACGGGACGTTTTACGATGAATACACCTCCCTGCGTGGCTTTCTGCACTCACACAGCTATACGGGCAATGCCCTGGCCTGCGCGGCGGCCCTCGCGACGCTTGAGCTGTTCGAAGCCCGGGACGTATTGGGCGATAACCGGCGCACGGCCCAGCTCATGCGGGACGCCGTGGCGCCCCTGGAAACGCATCCCCACGTGGGGGAGATTCGCCAGACGGGGATGATCCTCGCCATTGAGATGGTGGCGGACCGGGAACGGATGGTGGGCTGGGACTGGAAAGAGCGCCGCGGCATGCGCGTCTACGAACATGCGCTCGCTAATGGTGTCTTGCTGCGTCCGATCGGCAACGTGGTGTACTTCATGCCCCCTTACGTCATCAACGAATCGGAAATCGGGCAAATGGCAGAAGTTGCTGCGGCAGGCATCGACCGCGCCGTGGCCCTGGGCGCGGTGGCCTGAACGGCTGGGATGAGAATCTCCCGACTGTATACGGATCAGCCCCTTGCGCCGGAGACGGAGCTGGTGCTGGATGAACGGCGGGGTCACTACCTGCAACGGGTCCTGCGCCTGCGGCCCGGCGACACCCTTGTGCTGTTTAACGGTGATGGCAACGACTATGCCGTGGAGTTTCTTGGCGGACCTAAGGCGGCGCCGCGCGTGCGGGTTAATGCGCGTCTGCCGGCGGTACCAGAATCGCCGCTGCAGCTGGTGCTTGCCCAGGCCGTCGGCAAGGGTGACCGCATGGATCAGGTGCTGCAGAAGGCCACGGAGCTTGGTGTCGCCGGTGTACAGCCGTTGTTCACGGAGCGGACAGAGGTTCGGCTTTCCGGCAGTCGGCTGGCGCGGCGCATGGACCACTGGCGGGCCGTTACGATTGCCGCCTGTGAGCAGTCCGGGCGCGCCCGGCTGCCGGATCTCCACCCTCCGTTAGATCTGGACAGCTGGCTTGCAACGCCGGGCGATGCGCTGCGACTTGCCCTCGTGCCCGGTGCAGAACGTCCGCTGACAGCGGTGGCGCCCGTCCCGGAGATGGCGTTGTTGATTGGGCCCGAGGGCGGACTCTCGGAGCGGGAAGTCGCGGCGCTGACGCTCAGTGGCTGCGTACCGGTTGCCTTCGGCCCTCGCATCCTGCGCACGGAAACGGCCGGGCCGGCGGCAGTCGCCGTCCTCCAGGCCATGGCCGGAGACTGTACCGCCGCTTAGCGGCTGTGCGGGCTTGACGCAGCAGCGCCAGCGTTGAAGGTCAGCGCGTGTAGACCGATTTCTCGATCGCGAGCGCGAGCTTGTCCAGGTCGGGGATGACCGCCTGCTCATCATCGACCACCACGTGGCTGAAGATGCCGGTCGGGGTGTCGGTGTCTTTTTCTTCGAGATTGGCCGTGGTTACGTTTTTCAGTTTTGGCAGGCCATCGATGATCATGCCGATGTGCAGAACGCTGGCCTCGACACTGAGGGTTTTCACGACCAGGACCCGGGCACGTGGCGGTGCCGCCTCGTCCTCCGTGGTGCCCGCCAGAAGCGCGAGATTGACCACCGGCAGTTGCCAGCCGTTCCAGCGCACTTCGCCGAGCAGCCAGTCGGGCCCCTCGTGAAATGGCTCGGGGTCAAGGTAGTTAACCACCTCGGCGATCATGCTGCCGGGAATCAGGATGTTGCCGCCCGGCATGGGCGCCACCAGCGTACGAATTTCCGTGGCGTTATTCATGTCACTGCTGCGCCTCGTGCAGGAGTCGTTCGACCTCGGCGAGAAGTTCGTCCTCGCGGTAAGGCTTGGTGAGGTAGGCCGTTGCACCGGCCTGCATGGCGCGATCCTGGTGCTTCTGTCCCGCCCTCGAGGTGATCATCATGATCGGCGTGTAACGGAATCGTCCATCGTCCCGTACCCGCTCGGTCAGCCCATAGCCATCCATGCGCGGCATTTCAATGTCGAACAACATGATGTCCGGCGTCCGGTCCTGTAGCTGTTCCAGCGCATCCACGCCGTCCCTTGCCGTGATGACTTCGTAGTCCGTGCCGAGCACACGTGAGGTCACCTTGCGCATGGTGATCGAGTCGTCCACCACCATCACCAGCCGCTTGCCGCTGGCAGCGGACGCGTAGCTGGTTTCGTTGATCGGCTGCACGCCGTGAATCAGGGCGCGGCGGATGAGCGGACCCGGATCCAGGATCACCATGACCTCGCCGTCGCCGGAAATGGAGCCGCCGAGTACGCCGGCGACACTGCTGATCTGCGGACCGACGGGCTTGATGACCACCTCGCGGTGGGGCAGAAGCTCGGGAACGCGAACGGCCGCCTTCTGTTCGCCGGCGCTCAGGATCAGCAGCGTGACGTTGTCGCGCCCCAGGGGCGTCGAACGTTCACCCAGCAGCGGTTCGATATCGAGAATCGGATATTCCTGGCCGGCGAACTTGTAGACCGGCGTTTCCGCTTCCGCCAGAGCGCGATAGTCGTCCGGCATGATACGGGAAACACCCACGACACTGGTCAGTGGCAGCAGGTAGCGGGCGTCGCCCGCTTCCAGGCCGATGGCCTGCATAATGGCCAGCGTGAAGGGGATGCGAATGGTGAATTGCGTGCCCTGGCCCGGCTCCGAGTCGATTTCGAGCGAACCGCCTATCTGCTTGATGTCACTGCTGACCACGTCCATGCCCACGCCGCGTCCCGCGAGACGCGTCACGGAGCTGGAGGTGGAAAAGCCACTGTCCATCATGAAGGCGTAGAGCTGCTGACGCGACGGTTCGGCGTGTTCGTCCAGCAATCCGCGCTCAATCGCGCGCTGGCGAATGGCATCCAGCTTAATGCCGCCGCCATCGTCGGCGATGCGGATCACGAACTCTGTCGCCTCCGATTCCACCGTGATGGTGATTTCGCCCTCGGCCGGTTTGCCCAGTTCACGGCGCTGCTCCGGTGATTCGATGCCGTGGGCAACGGCGTTACGCATCATGTGCTCCAGCGGCGTGACGATGTGATCAAGCACGTTCCGGTCCAACTCGTCGCTCGAACCGACCATTTGCAGCTGCAGTCGCGCCTGCTTGCCTTCTTCCTTCGAGGCGCCGCGCACGATGCGTCGCAGGCGCGGTGCCACGGTGGCGAAGGGCACCATGCGGGTCTTCATGAGCCCTTCCTGCAGCTCGGTGGAGACGCGGGACTGGCGTGTCAGCAGCTGTTCGGAGGCGCGCAGGTTTTCTTCGGCCATCTCCTGCAGGCTTAGCAGGTCGGCAACCGATTCCTGAAGGCTTCGCGTGGCCTGCTGGAGCGCTGAAAACTGGTCGAGTTCCAGGGGATCAAAGTTCTCGCCCTGGGCTTCAATGGCATCCGGGTAGTTGGCGCGGATCTGGGCTTCGATCTCGATGTCCATCTTGCGGAACTGTTCGCTAAGCCGGTTAATGGTCTCGTCGAATTCCGCGATGTTGCCTTTCAGCTTGCCGACCTGTTGCTCCAACCGCGAGCGGTAAATGCTCACTTCGCCTGAGGCGTTGACCAGGCGGTCGAGCAGCTCCGCGGCCACTTTGATGGTGCCGCCAGAGGCCGGGTCGTCGGCTGGGGCGGACGCATCGGCGACCGGTGCTGGCACGGCTGTCGCCGGCTTCACTGCGGCGGGTTCAGGGGCGGCCTCAGTCTGCACCTCGCTGGCGGCCGGTTCCTCGGGTACGTCAAGGGGCTGCACCGACCGTGCCTCGTCAGACTGCGCAGGCGCCGCCTGGGGCTCGTCGGGCGCGAAGGCGACATCGCCCAGCCCCTGAATCTGTTGCTTGAGCAGCGCCAGGGCGTCTCCGGCCGATGGAACGCGTCCTGCCCGAACGCGCTCAACCCAGCCGACGAGCCGGTCGTTGGCGTCCTCCAGAAGCTGCACCGCGGAGAGGCTCGGCGTTTCAATGCCGCCGGCAATCCGGTCCAGCAGCTCCTCCATTTCATGGGCGAAATCACCGATGCTCATGAGCCCTGCCATGCGAGCGCCACCCTTGAAGGTGTGAATCTCGCGTTGCAGTTCCTGGACCCAGCTGAGCTGTTCGAGGTCATCGCGCCACTGGTCGAGTGCGGTCTCGCCGCGTTCGAGCACCTCGGCGGCTTCCTCGAGGAAAATTTCGATGATTTCCGCGTCAAGGCCGTCCGTTGAACCCTCGTCGCTTTGTGCGGCAGCCGGAACGCTGTCCGAAACGGCTTCCCGGGGTGCTTCGGCGGGTACCTCTGCCGGTATGGCTGTGGCCGGCGGGACCGTGCTCGCGGGCGGCTCGAAGCGGCGGGGCGGTGCCTCGGCCGATCGCGCGCCCCCGCCCTCAACGGGGGCGGCCGGCGTCGGCGCCGAGGTAGCCGGTACTTCTGGTTCACCCGGTGCCGCGTCTTCGAGCGCGCGCAGCGCGTCGGCTTCGCTGCGGTCGTCCTCCTCGCTCGCCGGCGGCGCGAAGGAGGGCAGGTCCGGATCGCTGGCTTGTGCAGGCGTCTCGGCAACCGGCGCCTGGGTCGGCGGTGCTGTGTCGACGGCTCCTGCCGGCTCGAAGGTCAGGCCTTCATCGGTCTCTTCTGCCGCTCCGTCTGCCGGTCCGGCAAAGACCGAATGGCCCGGGTCGAAGGTTTCGCTCGGCGGTGCTTCATCGGCCGTAGCCGTCGTTGTCTCGGCGTCGACGGTGCGGGCCTGACCGCTCTCAAATTGCAGCAGCAGGTGTTCGAGCTGCGCCACCAGCTCCTGCTGTTCCTCGGGCGGGCTCAGGTCGCCATGACCCTCAAGACGTTCAAAGCGGTTCTGCAGCTGCCCCACGGCGCTGATGACCGTAAACATGGCGTCCGGTGTGTAGCTGCGCCCGGAGCGCGATTGTGCATCCAGCAGACCTTCGAGCGCCTTGGCAATCTCGGCATCAAGGCCTTCGGGCTCCATGGCCAGAGCGCCGGCAATCGTGTGCACGGCCCGCACCTGGTCAGCGCTGGCCTGCGTGTCGCGGTTCTGGGCGATGGCGTCCATGAGTTCGCGGACCGGAACCAGGTGCTCGGCCAGTTCGGCCTTGAGCATGGCGTTCATTTCCGCGTTGGGTGCCGCGGCGGCAGCTGCGGCCGCGGCCGTGGCCGCTGGCGCAGTTGCAACGTCGCTGGGCAGCAGCCCGGCGAGGTAGACCGGCAGGCGCGGTTGCAAGCCTGCCCAGTCCGCCGGCTGATCGCGGCCAACGCTTTCGGCAATCGAACCGATGGAGACGATGATGTCGCGGGTCAGCCCCGCGAACTCCTGCAGCATGCGCTGGCGGAGTGCCGGCAGGGAGGCCTCGGCGAGGCGGACCATCACTGAAGCATCGCCGAAGTTTTCGCCGCGCCCTTCGAGCAGGGTGTTCAGCATGTCTTCGATCTGCCAGGCGAAATCCCCGATTTCGTCTGCACCTACCATGCGTCCGCTGCCCTTGAGCGTGTGGAAAGCACGGCGAATATCGGTCAGCGCCTCGGCGTTGTCGAGCTGGTTGATCCAGATCGGTATGGAGGTTTGCAATTCTTGCAGGACCTCCTCGTATTCCTCGAGGAATATATCCCGCAGTTCCGGGTCGATTTCGCCCGGCAGTTCGTCAGCGGGCTCAGTCGCAGGCTCTGCGGCGGCGGGTACGGGTGCAGGTGCAGGTCTGGGCTCGGCGTCGTCAGCAGCCTCTGCTGCGGCTGCGTCCGCTTCGTCTTCATGGGCCGTTTCGTCGATCACTGCCTCTGCGGTCGCGCTATCTGCATCTGCCCCTTGGACACCGGGCGCCTCGGCCGCGGTTTCTGAGGCTTCGGCCGGGGCCGATTCCGGAGCGCTCTGAGGCGTTGGAACGGCCTCCAGTACGGCCGGCTCAGCAACATCGGCCCGAACCTCCGCCGGCGCGGTGCTTTCCTCCGTGAGGACCGTCTCCAGCTGGTCCAGCCGTTCGCGCACGAGCTGCGCCAGGTGGCTTGCATCACGTTGTCGATCGCGTCGTGCAGCAAGATAGAGTTCCAGGGCGGCCATGGCATCGGCCACGGTTTCCATGTCTTGCTGGCTGATCTCGAGCCCTTCACGGGCGGCATCGAGGTAGCGCCCAAGGGTGTTACCGAGGGCCTCGGTCAGGTCGGCCGTTTTCTCTTCGTTGGCCATGCGAAGTGCGCCGGCCACCAGATGCAGTGCCTCGTCAGGATCGTGTCCGCTGTGGCCGGCGAAGCGCTCGCGAACGGCGTCTTCGGCGACATGCATGCTCGTGACGCATTCATCCAGGAGTTTGGCGCGAATGCCCCGTTGCTCGTGGGCTGACAGCGAGATCAGGCTCTCCTCTGCGGGCTCCTCAACCGGCTCACCCAGCGTCTCAATCTGCTCATGCAGGGTGGATTCGACCAGCAGCAGCTTCTCCGCCAGCAGTTCCAGAGCGCGATCACGAACCGTCCGATCTTCTTCGGCCGTGCCCTCGAAGGCAGGCAGCAGCTCGACAAGCTGGCGGCCCGGTCCGGACAGGCCCAGCATGCTGAGGGTGTCCGCAAGACGGTGCAGCGCTTCAATGCTCTGGGCGCGGGTTTCCGGTTCGACCTGGCCCGTGCGCAGCTCCAGGTCGAGAGAGTCCTTGACGATGGCGAGTTCGTCTTCGACGGCGGCGCTGAGGGACTGGTACATCTCCCGATCCTGGCCCGACAGGGTGCCGCGCGCATGCATCATGGCGTCGCTGTCCGGTGCAAGCTGGTCGAGTTGGAATCGCTCGCTGACCAGGTCGACGCCCTCACAGCCCGGGCTCGCGTTGGCGATTGGGTAGAGCAAGGCCTGAGTGATTGAGGTCGAGGTCCGCTCATCAATGCCGTCCTCGCCCTCTTCAGCCATGACTTGAATCAGTCGGCCGAGGCGGGCGAGCAGACGTCGCAGTTGAACGTCGTTTTCGACGTTGCCGTCCATAAGGCCGCCGAAGACCTCCGTGGCGACCCACCAGAGCCGCTTGAGGTCGTAGCGCTTGACCCGATGACGCATGGTCTCGCAGATGCCTTGCATCGGCGAGAGCAAACTCGTGTCGTCCTGCTCCTGAAGCCAGTTCTGCAGTGCCTTTTCGTACTGGCGGTGCAGCCGCCCGGTCAGGAATTCGAAGGGTTCGTCGAAGCCCGGCTTGCGCACGAACTCCAGTTCCGGGAGCTCTACGTCCAGCAGCGGTGCGAAAATTGAGCCCTCGGACAAGGGCTCTTCGCCCGCACTCTCACGCATCTGATTGATCAGCGGCAGAAGCAGCAGGGGCAGGTCCTGGTGCCCGGCCTGGAGCCGGTCCAGATAGGCCGGTAACACGACCATGGCTTCAAGCAGTGCCGTATTGATCGCGTCGCGGTTCTTTACCCGTGGCTGGGCCAGGGCCTCCAGCAGGCGGCCCATTTCGCTGGCGATCTGGCTCGCGCCGTCGAGCACCAGCGTATGGAACAGCTGTTCGAGCACGCGCACTCGCTCGGCGGTACCCTCAAGTACCGCGCCGCCCGCGTTGGGATTGTTGGCAATGCTGTCGACCTGGGCGCGGACCTGGTCCAGCTCGCGGTCCAGATCGTCACGTACCCAGCCAAGGGCGGTCGGTGTCAGGCTTCCTGTCTGCATCATGGCGGCGTCTCCCTCCGTCCGGGCGGGGCGGAATCCTGCCACCCCGGAGCCCTGGTCGGCTTATCCGGTGCCCTCGCGCTTGAGGCGGGCCGCCTCGCGGGCAGCGCCCCCCAGGGGCAAATCGTTTTCGGATTCGGGTTCTTCCGTCTCCGGGTTGCTGGCCTCCGCCAGCTGAAGGGTTGCCTCGGAAATCGCCTCGGGCTCCGGCAATTCGGCCGGTTCCGGGGCGGTTTCCTGCAGGTCTTGTGCAACGGTTTCGGGCTCGGCCCCCACCGGGTCGGGTGCGTCTTCAGATTCAGGCAGCTTGAAGTCCGCGACTGAGGACTGCAGGTGCATAACGAGCTCCGCGAGCTCCGCCACTGAGCCGGCAGTGACATTCGTGCCCTTGGACGTCTTGACGGAAACGTTGCGGATGCCGTCCATCAGCTCGGAGATGCGACCCGCCTGCTCAGAATAGGTTTGTGCTTCGTCGGACACCCCTTTCACCAGGTTGGACAGTTCGGTGGAGGCTTTCTCCGTCTGAACCAGCGCGACGCCGGCGTCGTGCGCCAGGTGGGCGCCGTTGACCACCTCGGTCGTTGTCGCTTCCATGGATTTGACCGCTTCGGCCGTGTCGACCTGGATGGTCTGAACGAGGCCGGAAATCCGCTTTGTGGCGTTGGTGGCGCTTTCGGCAAGCTGCTGTACCTCGTCGGCGACCACGCCGAAGCCCTGGCCGCTGCCCCCTGCTGAGGCTGCCTGGATCGCTGCGTTCAGAGCCAGTACGTTGGTCTGCTCGGCGATGTCGTTGATCAGCTTGACGATATCGCCGATTTCCTGCGTGGATTCGCCAAGGCGTTTGATCCGCTTGGACGTTTCCTGGATCTGCTCGCGGATTGTGTCCATGCCTTCGATGGTCTCGCGAACCTTCACGGCGCCGTTCTTGGCGACGTCGACCGACTCGAGTGCTGTCTCGCTGGACTCCTTACAGCGTTCAGCCATGGTGCCAAAGGCGGTGGACATGGCCTGGATCTTCTCGGTGGCCCGGGCAACCTGGCCAGCCTGTTCGTTCGCAGACTGTGCCAGCTGCGACGTGCTTTTGCGGGTGGTCTCAGCGGAATCGGCTACGGCGTGAGCGGTTTCGTTAATGCCGCGCACCAGCTCCCGCAGTTGTTCGACGGCGAAGTTGACCGCGTCGGCGATGGCGCCGGTGACTTCATCGGAAACGGTGGCGCGGGCTGTGAGGTCGCCGTCGGCAAGGCAGCTGAGCTCATCGAGCAAGCGGACGATGGATTGCTGCGTGCGACGATTGCTCTTGAACGCCGTATCAGCACGGCGCCGCGCGCTGACAATGACCATGCCGATCAGCGCGGCCAGCAGCATGATGAGCAGCACAAGGCCCAGGGTCGTTGCGCTCGTCGAAGGCCAGGTTCGGCTCCGGGGGAGGGCGGCCACGGCTTCAACCAGTTGCCCGGCCTGGTCGAAGAGCCGCTCGCTGTCGAGGAAGATCGCATCGGCGGCGAGACGCACGTCCTCAAGATTCACGGAAGACTCGAGGACAATATCAAGTTGGGGTTTCAGTTCCCCGAAGACGTTTCTTACCTGGGCCAGCGCGGCGATGGCCTGCTGATTGACCACGCCACCGGGCAGACCCATGGAGGCGTTGCCGCTGCGCAGAGCGGCTTCCCAGCTCTCGAACTGCTGAGCGTAGTCACGCAGAGCCTGAGCCGTTTCGCCACCGGTGCCGCCATTGCTGAGGATTTCCTGTACGCCCCGGTGCATGCGCTCCGACAGCGTCATCATGCGCCCCGCGGCAAATACCTGCTGATTCGGTGCGCCGCTTTCGACCAGGCTGGTCAGCACGCGGTTGGTGGTGGCCTGCAGGTTATTGATCGATGCCAGGAAGGTAGCGCCCGACTCGGACAGCTCGTTCACCAGCGCCTCGCTGCTGATGATCGTCTGTGCGTTCATGCTCATGGCGCTCCAGGTCGCATTCACGGCGCTCATCTGTGCGGCGACCTCTGCCGGAGCTGGCGGCAGCCCGCCGCTGGGATCGCCGCTACGAAGACCGCTCATGGCGGCATTGACGCCGCGATGCGTGGCTTCCAGCTGATTGAAAGCGCCCAGATTGCCGAGGGCAGCCTCCACCGCCGACTTCGAAAGGCGCTGGGAGTTGACCTGGACATCGGAGGCCAGGCGGAGCCAGATCCGCTCGTCGGCCGCGTTATCCGCCAGGCGAGTGATCGTGACGACCACGAACACGCCGGCGGCAACGGTCAGGGCGGCCAGTCCGTAAACCAGCCATGAGGCGTTAGAGCCGGTAAAGGAAAGTGAGAGCTTCTTATCCATGTCAGCGTCAGGCGGCAGAGCCGTCCAGGAAGTCGGGTTGACTGAAGAGTATGGCGAGATCGAGCTCACGCCAGGTCTCGGTGCCGGCGCGGTGCTGCTTGCGCACGAGCCCATGAAACGTTGAGCTTTCCGGAATGGTCGGCGTCTGGGCGTCGCTGCTCATGAAGTTGCGTTGCCCGAAAACTTCATCCACCAGCAGTCCGACCGGGCGGCCGCGCAGCGTCGCCGACAGCAACCGGGACGTGCCGGTCATCCCCGTGGGACTTCCCCCGAGGTAGCAGCCCAGGTCGATCACCGTAATCAGGTTGCCCCGGACGTTGGCCAGGCCAAGAATGAAGGACTTGGTGCCGGGCACCCGCGTGATTCGCGGGATCGGCAGGGACTCGTAAACGCGGTCGGTGGCACAGACCAGTGATTCGTCCCCCACGCGGAACGCCAGTCCCGCCCAGTCGCCCTGGGGGGCGGCCCCGGTATCCGTCTCGGCGGCACCCAGCGCACGCTGCTCGTATTCGAGCAGCTTTGCAAAGGAAGCGATCACGGTATCCATGTTCTGCGCTCCTGCCTGGACCGGCGCCCGGGCATCCTGCCCTGCGCCCGGGCCGCTAGGCCGAGTGTTGCTCCACCGCGGACAAAAGTTCCTCGCGGGTAAACGGCTTGGTGAGGTAGAGGTCAGATCCGACGACGCGGCCTCTGGCCTTATCGAACAGGCCGTCCTTACTGGTCAACATGATGACCGGCGTGTCGCGGAATTCTGCGTTGTTCTTGATGATGGCCGTTGTCTGATAACCATCAAGGCGTGGCATCATGATGTCCACAAATATTAGGTCTGGTTGATGGCGGGTGATCTTTGAAAGGGCCTCGAATCCGTTTTCTGCCGTCACGATGCGGCAGTTCTGACCGGACAGCATGGTCTCGGCGGACCGTCGGATCGTCGCGCTGTCGTCGACGAACAGGATGGTCAGCTCACGGCTGGCTTCTTCTTCCCCGTTTATGGCCCCTTCGGCCACTGAAATACTCTCCACATTCATGGTGCTCTTCCCTGTCGCAGTCTTACCTGGCGCGATTCCTTCGCCCGTTCGATCGGATCCACCACGCAATGCCACCAGGCACTGCCACCATGCAATGGTGTCGTACTTGAATCCCCCACAGGCAAGCTAGTCTAACCCCGTTCCTCACGGGATTTCCAGCTTCGGGCCCAAGGTCAGGAATGTTCTCCATATCATTGAGGCCCGTACAGAATATCAACGCTATTGTGTCAAATTCCGTATCACGCCGGCTGGCACCGCCGGCGCGGGCATCCGATAATGGCGTCAGCCAGTAAGGAGCCCGCTCGTGACAGCGACCCCAATTGACCACCCGCGCCCCCTGCGAACCGGCATCGTCATGGACCCGGTGAGCGGCATCAATATCCGTAAGGACTCGACCTTCGCCATGATGCTGGAGGCGCAGCGCCGCGGGCACGAACTCCTCTATATGGAGCCGGGTGACCTGTGGGTCGACGGCGGCGAAGCGCGCGCGACCCTGCGACCCATTACCGTGTGTGACGACCCCGAGGACTGGTTCACGCTGGGTGCAACGACGGACGAACCTCTCGCGGGTCTCGATGTTCTGCTGATGCGTCGGGACCCACCCTTTGACATGGACTACATCCAGCTGACCTATGCGCTCGAGCTCGCCGAGCGCGCCGGGACACTGGTGGTCAACCGACCGCAAGCCTTACGCGATGCCAATGAGAAATTCTTCATCACCCATTTCGTGGACTGCTGCGCCCCCTTCGCCATCGCGCGGCAGGCAAAGCGGCTGCAGGCCTTTGCGGAGCGTCACGGTCAATCTGTGGTCAAGCCTCTGGACGGCATGGGGGGTGAGCGTATTTTTCAGCTCACTCCGGGAGATCCCAACACCAAGGTGATTCTCGAGGCGATTACCCGCCATGACCAGGAGCTCGTCATGGTTCAGCAGTACATTCCCGAGATCACCGAGGGGGACAAGCGCATCCTGATTATCGACGGCGAGCCGGTGCCCTATGCTCTGGCCCGCATTCCGAGCGCCGACGACTTCCGCGGTAACCTCGCCAAGGGGGGGACCGGCAAGGGTGTCCTGCTGTCCGAACGGGACCGTTGGATCTGTGACCAGGTCGCGCCTGTGCTACGGCACATGGGCATCATCTTCGCCGGCCTCGACGTCATCGGCGATTGGCTGACTGAAATCAATGTCACCAGCCCCACCGGGGTGCGCGAACTCGATCAGGGCTTCGGCCTCAACATTGCAGGCCTCCTGTTCGATGCCATTGACCGGCGACTCGGTTAGGCGCAAACGGCTTGAGCGCGGTGGTCGGCCTTCGCGAACGCTTTGATGGCAGCATGTCGGTGGCCATCGTTGTCGCCCTGGTGCTCCACGCAGCGCTGGTGCTTGGCCTGACGTTTCATCTCGAGTTCAACCCGGTGCGCAAGGCCGCCGAGACCCTTGACGTGGTGCTCGTTAACTTCCGTACGGAGGAAGCGCCGGAGGAGGCGGAGTTCCTGGCGCCCGTGTCCCAGGTCGGAGGCGGTGAGTTCGATGAGGCCGAAAAGCCGGCGGCCGAACTGAGCCCTGAGGTCCCCTCCCTGGCCCCGGGGGACATGCCCGTGGCGAGCGCCGAGGTCATGCCAAGCCCGGCCACAGCTGAGCAGGCCACCATCGTGGCGGAGGTTGACGATGCGCTGATGCGTCCCGAGGTCACCACGATCGAGCAGCCTGAGACGGAAGTCCTGAGTGCCGCGGACCTCATGCAGCAAAGCATGCAGGTCGCCAGCCTTCAGCCCGAGGCAGACCGGCAGGAGCAATGGAAGTCCCAGCTGCCGCGGCGCAAATTCATTTCCGCCAACACTAAGGAATACGAGTACGCGACCTATATGGCGGCCTGGGTATCCAAGGTCGAACGCGTGGGTAACCTGAACTACCCCCTGGAGCTCAAGCAGCGTGGCGTGGCCGGTGATCTCCTGATGACAGTCGGCGTCAACCGGGACGGCAGCGTCGAAAGCATTAGCATTCAGCGGGCCTCTGGCATCGCCGAGCTCGACGAGGCAGCGACCCGTATCGTGCGCCTCGCTGCCCCTTACGCCCCGCTGCCGCCGGAGATCGCCAGCGACGTGGATGTCCTGCACATTACGCGTACCTGGCGCTTTTCCTCGGGCAATCGCTTCGAGTAAGGCATATCGTCGTGGGCGGGCGGCGTCTGAGGTCGGCGCTTCCTGGCGCACAGCGCAGCGCAAGGACCGCTTGAACCGACGTACGCAGGCACCGATATTGTTTCCATGAGCGACACAGCTTCCATCGACGGCTACCTCGACGACCAGTTGCTGGTCGCCATGCCGGGGATGGCCGACCCGAATTTCTCCCGCAGCGTGACACTGATGTGCCAGCACTCGAAGGAGGGCGCCATTGGCATCACCATCAACCGGGAGTCCAGCATGACGCTCGGCGAAATCTTTGAGCAGCTTTCCCTGGCCTGCGAGGATGAGGACCTCTGTGGCCAGCCCGTGCTCGATGGCGGTCCGGTCCACCCTGACCGGGGCTTTGTCATCCATACGCCGTTGGAAGGCTTCGAATCAAGCATGAATCTTGCCAGCGACATCATGGTTACGACCTCGCGTGATGTGCTCGCCGCCATCGCCGCTGGCGAGGGGCCGTCCCAGTATCTCGTTGCGCTCGGCTATGCGGGCTGGGGAGATGGCCAGCTGGAGGACGAACTGCGACAAAATGCCTGGCTGTCCGTGCCTACCGATCGCGCCATCGTTTTCGACGCGCCACTGACGGACCGCTGGAATCGTGCCGTGGCGAATCTGGGCGTCGACATCAACCACCTGCACGACGTTGGCGGCCGGGCCTGATTCAACCGCCGGGCGTTACCCATCCGGCACCTGGCTGGGATTCGATTTCGGCTTGCGGCGCATTGGAGTCGCTGTCGGTCAGACTGCCACCCGGACCGCCAGTCCCCTGGCGGTCGTTCGCCATGGTAATCAATCGCCAGACTGGGACCATCTTCGTCGGCTGCTGGACGAATGGCGCCCCTTGGGGCTCGTGGTCGGTTTACCCCTCGGTGCTGAAGGCGATGCCACACCCATGTCTCAGCGTGCCCGCACCTTCGGGGAGGCCCTGGCGGAGACGACCGGTCTGCCCGTGGCCTGGAGCGACGAACGCCTGAGTTCTCGAGCGGCCGAGCAGCGCTTCGCAGAGCGGCGAGCTTCCGGTGCCGCACGCCGCAAGGACGCCTCACAGCTGGATGCCATGGCGGCCGCCATCATCCTTGAGAACTGGTTACAATCCCTGCCCCATGGCATCTGAACCCACCGCATCCGCACGGACCCGGCACCTGCTGGATATCGAGTCGACCCCCCCCGCGGTGCTCCGGCGTATGCTCAAAACTGCTGAGGCCATCGAGGCGGCCCCGGATGCCTGGGTTGGCCGCCATTCAGGGCGTCTTCTGGTTAACCTGTTTTATGAACCCAGTACGCGGACGCGCGTCTCCTTCGAGATCGCCGCGCTGCGCCTGGGGCTGCGGGTCGTCAATATCGCCGCCGCAGACAGTTCCGTGAAGAAGGGCGAGACCCTCATGGACACTTTCAGAACGCTCCAGGCCATGGCGCCGGATGTGGTGGTGGTGCGTCATCCCCAGGACGGCGCGCTCGGGCCCCTGGCCGAAGCCGCCGAGGCAGATGTTCATCTGGTGAATGCGGGAGACGGTGCGCGCGCCCATCCCACGCAGGCGCTCCTGGACCTGCTGACGATTCGTCAGCACGCGAAGCAGATCGAAGACCTGGTGGTCGTTGTCGCCGGCGACCTGCACCACTCCCGTGTCACCCGGTCAGGGGTCGCGCTGATGAAAACGCTCGGCGTGGGTGAAATTCGTTTGTGTGCGCCGCCGGGGCTTGAGGCCGGGCCGCGTGTGAGCGCCGGGACCCGTCAGTACAACAAGCTGGACGAGGCGCTCGACGGTGCAAACGTTGTGATCATGCTGAGGATTCAACATGAGCGGCTCGCGGGCATGAAGATTCCCGACAGCGAAAGCTATCACCGGGAGTGGGGGTTGACGGAGGCGCGGCTGGCGCTTGCGGCGCCGGGCTGCAAGGTCATGCATCCGGGCCCCATGAACCGCGGTGTGGAGATTGCCTCCAGCGTGGCGGACGGGCCCGCTTCACTGATCTTGGACCAGGTTGCCAACGGTGTGACCGCGCGCATGGCGGTTATCGACACCTTGCTCATGCCCTAGAGCGGCGCCCGAACACCTGGGTCCTGAATAGGGGCACTAGCGACGCCGCAATACCCGAACCCAGACGGCGAGTTCCAGCGCTCCGCCGATGAGCAGCAGCGCAACGGCGGGGAGGATCATGCCCAGCGTGTAGCAACCCAGCGCGCCCAGCAGCAGGGCGATGGTCAGGCCGTGGCCGCGCATCACCATGCCCCCTGGTTGGGCATAGACGCCCAGGGCTCCTGGGGCGGCAGGGCGTCGCCCGCCTGGAGCAACTCGATACTGATGCCGTCGGGTGAGCGGACGAAGGCCATGTGTCCGTCCCGCGGCGGTCGATTGATCGTCACGCCTGAATCCATGAGGTGCTGGCAGAGCGAGTAAATGTCCTCGACGCGGTAGGCGAGGTGCCCGAAGTTGCGACCGCCGCCGACCTCCTCCGGGTCCCAGTTGTGGGTGAGTTCCACCTGCGCTTCCTCATCGCCGGGCGCGGCAAGAAAGACCAGCGTGAACCGGCCCGCCTCAATGTCCTTGCGGCTGAGCTCCACAAGCCCGAGCTTGTTGCAGTAAAAATCGATGGAGTCTTCCAGGTCGGTGACCCGGACCATGGTGTGCAGATATTTCATTGCTGGTCGCCTGGTTGATGCATGTGGACTGCAGTTCGCAAGGATTTTGCCGGCCCGATCGCCGCCGGGACGTTTGGCCCGGGACAAGTGGGGTACGCTGGTTGGACAATAACACCGCTAACGTGAGTCCTGGTGCAGTCCATGAGTGAGTCAAGTGACACCCCCCGCTGGAATCTGGTCCGAACCTCCGCT
>JBCDHO010000010.1:0-18208 GCA_038749855.1 Pseudomonadota bacterium | reverse complement strand
GTTTTTCCGCAGCTTCCATTCCGCCTCGGGCTTGCCATAGAACGGCAGGGCGCCCCAGCTCTTGGCGTACACCACCTCGGCGCCGCGGTAGGCTTCCTCGATGTCATGGCTCACCTGCAGGCTGCCGCCGCTGGCCGCCGCATTCGCACGGCCCGCCTCCATGAACTGCGGGTCCAGCAGGTAGGCCTCCTCCGGGCACAGCAGGGTCACGTCCAGGCCGAACTTGGTGCCGATCAGCAGCGCCGAATTGGCCACCGCCGTGTTCAGGGGCTTGGGGTGGTAGGTCCAGGTGAGCACCATCTTGCGCTTTTTTACCTCGCCGAGGTGCTCGCGCAGGGTCTGCATCAGCGCCATCTCCTGGCAGGGATGCACGATGGTTTCCATGTTGATCACCGGCACCGAGGCGTGTTCGGCCAGCGCCTTGATCACGTAGTCGGTGCGGTCCAGGGACCAGTCCTGGAACTTGGGAAAGGCGCGGATGCCGATCAGGTCCACGTAGCGCGACAGCACGCCGGCGACCTCGGCGATGTGCTCTTCCGCATCGCCGTCCATGACCACGCCCGGGTTGAACTCTACGCCCCAGGCATCCTTGCCCGGCTCCAGCACGATGGCAATGCCGCCCATCTGCTGCATGCCCAGCTGGAAGGAGGTGCGCGTGCGCATGGAGGGGTTCAGGAACAGCAGCGCCACGGACTTGCCGGCCAGCCGGTCGTTGATCGGGTTGGCCTTGAGTTCCGTCGCCAGGTCCAGGAGCTCGCCCAGCGCCTCGGCGGACCAGTCCTGGGTATTGAGAAAATGCTTCACGTCTTTGTTTCCGTTCTTTGGCCTTCGCCCACCTGGCCTCAAGCCAGGGGGCGTCAAACCAGGTGTCCTTAAGCTAGGGGCCTTCACCTTGGTGACTTTCGCCTTGGTGGCTTACACCCTGGCGGCCCTCACCGTTACCGTTTTTGCCGGCCCACAATGCAAAAACCCAGCCGTCTGGCTGGGTTCTGATTCGACTCGTTCCCGGGGGAACTACGCGAACAGGCACCCAGCGCCCATGCGTCGGCGCGCGCGTCGCTCGCGTCGGTTGATGCTGGCGGGCTGGGCGGTCTGTGCGCTCATGGGTCGAATGTACGACCTCAATCGGCGCAATGCAAGGCGTGGCGGTGGATTGGCCGGCCTAACCGGTGCCGGCAGCAGTCACTTCCGGCTCAGCTTCCTTGCGCCGCATGAGCCAGCGCACCAGGGCCGGCAGCATGATGATGGCGCCGATCATGTTGGCCAGGAAGATGAATACCAGCAGGATGCCCATGTCGCGCTGGAACTGGAGGTCCGAGAAGATCCAGGTCCCTACGCCAGCGGCCAGCGTGAAGCCGGTGAAGATTACCGCCCGGCCGGTCAGGCGCAGCGTCTGGTAGTAGGCCTCTTCGAGGTCGTAGCCTTCCTCGAGCAGGATGTACAGCCGGTTGAAGATATAGATGCCGTAATCCACGCCGATGCCGACGCCGAGCGCCACCACCGGCAGCGTGTTGACCTTGAGCCCGATGCCGTAGAGCGCCATGAGCGCCTCGCACATGATCGCCACCATGACCAGCGGCAGGACGATGGAAATGGTCCCCATGACGGTGCGGTAGGTGATCAGCACCAGGATGATGATGCTGATGAACACCAGCGCCAGCATGGGCTTCTCGGCCGCGGCCACGTCTTCGTTGGTGGCCGCCATGACGCCGACGTTCCCCGTTGCGAGCCGGAACTTCAGCGTGTCCTCGTCCTCGGCGAGCGTCGTGCCTTCGGCTTCGAGCGTTTCAAGATATTCACTGCCCTCGACGAAGGATGTCCCGAGCAGGTTGAGCTCCTCGCGCAGCTCCTTCACCCGGTCGACGACGCGGATGATGGTCTCGGCCCGGTGGTCCTCCGTGAAAATCATCACGGGCATGGCGCTGCAGTCGCTATTGAGCAGCCCCGTGTCCGTTTCGATACCGCTCAGCGCCTGGCGCATGACGTACTGGTCCCGGGGCAGGACGCGCCAGCGCACGTTGCCTTCGTTCCAGCCCGCGTTCACCACCTTGGCCACCTTCGGCAGGGTGATCACCTTTTGCACGCCTTCGACGTTCTCGATGTGCCAGGCGAAGCGGTCCATGCGCTCCATCACCTCGTAGACCTCGGTGCAGGCGTTGGGCAGCGTCTCAGCGACCACCGTGATCACGTCCGAGCCAAGGGCGAACTTCTCGGCGATCAGGTTGGCGTCGACGTTATAGCGCGCTTCCGGCCGAAGCTCGGGCACGCCGGGCTCCGAATCGCCGATCTTCATGTCCTGGGCAATCCACAGCGCAACGCCGAACAGCACGGCCCCGGCAATGATCGCCTGCATGGCGCGCTTGGGCTGCGTGAAGCTCGCGATGTTGCGCCAGAAGGTCGAGTGCTCGTGCGCCTTGGCCAGCAGGCGTCGCCGGTAGGCCGCCGGATTGCTCAGCTGGACCCAGCTCAGCAGCACCGGCAGCAGGATCAGGTTGGTGAAGATAATCACCGCCACCCCGACGCTGGCCGTGATGGCAAGCTCCTGGATGATGCGGATCTGGATAAACAGGATCGTCAGGAAGCCGATCGTATCGGAGACCAGCGCGATCACGCCCGGCGCGAGCAGCTTCTTGATGGTTTCCCGGGAGCCGTGCATGGGCGAACGGCGGGGAATCTGCGTGACGTCATCCACGCCGATCTTGGCCCACTGATCCGGGGTGCGGCCACCGAATTCCTTCTCCACCACCCAGGCGCTGATTTTCTGCACGCTGTGACTCACGCCGATCGCAAAGATCAGGAACGGCGTCAGGATGTTCATGGGATCGAGGCTGTAGCCCAGCAGGCTCAGCGTTCCCATCTGCCAGATCACAGCCGCCAGGGAACAGGCCAGCGGGAGAATCGTCAGCCAGAGCGAGTGCGTGTAGAAATACAGCAGGATGGCGGTAATGACGAAGGCCACGCCAAAGAACCAGATGACGCCCCTGGCACCATCGGAAATATCGCCAACGATCTTGGCGAAACCGATGATGTGAACGGTGAACTCCTCGCCCTCGTACTGGGTCCGGATGTCCTCGAGCTGGGCGGCGACGCTGCGGTAATCGAGCATTTCGCCGGTGCTCGGGTCTTCCTCGAGCAGGTTGGCCCAGACCATGGCGCCGGTGAAGTCCTCGGAAACAAGCCGGCCCACCTCGCCGGATTTGACGATGTTGGCGCGCACCGTCTCGAACGCTTCGGGCGAGGGCGCAAAGTCCGAGGGAATGACGTTACCGCCCGCAAACCCGTCCTCGACAATCTCCACGAAACGCACGTTCGGCGTAAAGATCGAACGCACGCTCGCCCGGTCGACGCCGGGGATAAAGAACACCTGGTTGGTGATGTCTTCGAAGGCCTCGAAGTAGGCGTCGTTGAAAATGTCACCGTTGCGATCCACCAGAGCCACGAGCACCCGGTTCGCGCCGCCGAAGTCCTTTTCGTACTCCTCAAAGGTGACCATGTACTCGTGCTTCAGCGGCAGCTGTTTCTTGAAGCCGGTCTCGATCTCGAGCTGGAACATGCTGAAGAGCATGAACACGGTGATTGCTGCGAACAGCGCGACAATCGCATAGCGCGTATTGATCAGGAAGGTCGCGACCGCATGCAGGCGCGTTGTGGTCGACGGATCGCTCACCCTTCACCCCGGTCTGGATAGCGGGACGGGTAGTGGTAACGGCCACCCTCCCCGACCAGCAGCCACTGGCCCCCTTCAAGGGGCACGACGGCAGAGAAATCGACACCGCTGGGATGCTGCTGGGCATTCACCTGCCCGTTCGCGTCGATCATGACCAGCTGACCGCTGTTGCCCACCAGGAGCGTTTCGCCATCGCGATAGGCACCACCGGCCAGGCTTGATTCGGTCGGCGTGGAAACCTCTTCCCAGCCATTGCCGCCGTCGCAGGAGCGCTGGACGTTGCCGCGCAGTCCGTAGGCGACGATACAGTCACCGGCCAGCACGGCGCCGAACATGGAACCCGGATAGGGCATCTCGATGGGCAGCCAGTTCTCGCCGGCGTCTTCACTGACGTAGCTGAAGCCCGCTTCACCGGCAATCACCAGGGCGCCACCGCCGAGGTCGACGATGCCATTGAGGTGCCACTCGTCGGGGCTGACGGGAAACTCATCCCAGCTTTCGCCACCATCGTTGGTCTTCATCAGCAGCCCGTAGGCGCCGATGGCGTAGCCGGTAGAGGCGTCGACAAAGTGCAGGTCCATGATGGGCTGCGCGCGCACCACGTCCTGGTACTGGAGCGTCCAGTTCATGCCGCCGTCGTCGCTGTGCAGGATGACCGTGTCGTGGCCGGCGGCCCAGAGGTCGTTGCCGCTGCCGGAAATGGCCGTCAGCGTTGAGCGGGTGGGTACGTTTTCCGCCTGGGTCCACTCGTCGCCATCCGACGAACTGACCACGTGGCCGCGCTCACCGACCGCGATTAAGCGGCCCTCGGTGGTGCGGTGCACATCCAGCAGCAGGGACCGGGCCGCGAGGGGCTTGATTTCGGCGGGAAGCGATTCGTCATCCTGGGCCTGGGCGGCGCTGCCCAGCAACGCAAAAACCACGACGGCGGTCGTGGCCCCAGAGATGATGCTGTGCGAAAAGTGACGCGACACCGGCTTCAGTGATCCCCCAGGTTGTCAGGCTGCCCAAGGCAGTGGGACACCCCGGCGCAATTTCGCGCCGGGGCGAACCCGGATTCTAACCTCAACGGCGCCCGCGCGTGCGCAGGGCCTGCGGCGTGAACTGTGCCGGAGACATATCCTGGTTGAAGGTCTGGGCCGGAGACTGGTTGTCAAAGCCCTGGGCCACGTAGCGACCGGACTGCAGATCGTAATGCGCCTCGAAGGTCGTCCAGTAGGTCGGCATGTCGTAGAAGGTAATGCCATGGCCTTCGGAGTGACGCCAGAGCTGATCGCGACCGTCGTAGTGGTCGATGAGCACGATCTGGTAGCTGTCCTCATCCATGTAGAAGGTACGTCGCGAGTTGATGTGGCGCATACCATCCTTCAGGCGCGCATCGACAATCCACACCCGGTGAAGCTCGTAGCGGAAGTACTCCGGGTTGAGGTGGCCGGGACGCACGAGGTCATCCGGAGTCACATCCGCCTGGTGGGCCTTGTAGGCGTTGTAGGGGACGTACATCTCCTTCTTGCCGACGAGCTCCCAGTCGAAGCGGTCCATGGCGCCGTTGAACATATCGGTCATGTCATTCGTACGCAGACCATCGGAGGCCGTGCCCGGGTTGTCATAGGCAACGTTCGGTGCCCGGCGCACACGGCGCTGGCCCGGGTTGTAGATCCACGCCTGGCGAACCTGGGCGATCTGGTCGAGGGTTTCATGGACCAACAGGATATTGCCGGCCAAGCGCGCCGGCGACTCCACCTCCTGGAAGAAGTACAGGAGGATGTTGTTGATCTCCTCGATGGTTACCCCTTCCTTGTAGTAGAGGCCAAGGAGCTCTTCGCGAATCGTCACGAACGCGTAGCTGCCGTCAGCGGTCGGTGCCACCTGGTTGTTGTAACGAACCCCGCCCGTGCCCTTCGGCTTGAGCTTGTGGTTCCACATGATCTCGTAGGCGTTTTCGGGGAACGGGAAGGGGAAACCCTCCGCGGCACCGGTCACCCCTTCACCACTGGCAGTGAGCTCGGCCGTCTTGCCGTTTTCAATGCTCATCTCCAGGGCGCGCTCCGAGAACGCCGCCGAGCGGCGCGTCGGGTAGACGTCCATATAGTAGGTTTCCGGATACCGCTCGAACATGGCCTTTTGGCCTACGCTCAGCTGTTCTGCGTACTGCTGGTAGTTGCTCGCGTCGATGCGGAACAGCACCTCGTCATCCGCGAAGGGATCAAGGTGATGCATGCCCGGCTCGTAACCTTCTGGCCATTCGGTCTGGCCCCCGGTCCACTCCGGGATCGTGCCCTCGGCATTGCCGGCGCGGACGGAGCCCATGGGCGTCAGGTCCGAGGTCAGGCGGTGAATTTCGTCCGGCTTCGGACCGGCCTGGGCCGCCTGGGCCAGGCCCAGGGAAAGTCCGATGACCGCAAATTGTGCGTAACGGTTCAAGGTGTGCATGTAAAAGCGCTCCAAATCGATCAGAAGGCGTAGCTGACGCTGGCCCCGAAGAAGTCACGGGTCTGCAGCAGGTTGTAGCGCCCGCCACCCGAGTAGTCGGTGTATGACACGTCAACGACCCACTTGTTCAGCAGGTTGAAGGCCACACCGGCCGTCAGCTGCTTGCGCCCGTCGATGAACGAGCCGCCCGGTCCGGGCGTGGTGCCGTCGACGTCATGGGACCAGGCCAGCCGCGGGCTGACCGTCCAGGCACCGATCGCGTTGTTGTAGTCCGCACGCGCCAGCAGCCGATAGCCCCAGGAGAAGTCGTCCGCGAAGCCATCCGGCTCCGTCACCGGGTTGTTGAAGTCACCGGAGGTGACGTCGGCGCCGCCGCCCGTATCCGTGCCGCTCCCGTTGAACCGCATGACGTCCTTGGACGGAAGATCGGGCACCGCGTTGAAGCCGACCTCCGCCACGAAGGCGATCTGGTTCGATCGCAGCCAATTGCCGGGACCGAAGAGCCGGGTGGTGGTCGCCTGCAGCTGCCAGGAATCCAGCTCCATGTAGCCCTGGATGCGTTCACCCGGGGCGAACTCACCGAGCTGGCTCTTGAAGCGGTTCACCTCCGCCGGGATCAGCGGGTTCAAGGGCGTCAGGGCCGCGAAGAGGATTTCCACATCATCGAGTTGGAGTGGCGCATCCGGCCGGTAGCTCAGTTCACCGGACAGTGACCAGGTCCCGATGGAAGTATTGAAGCTCACGCCGAACAGGTCGATGTCCTCCGGATACTCCGTGAAGTAGCTGGCCGTTGAGAACGGCGGTGAGGCATTGCTCGTGGCGATGCCACTGATCAGCGGTAAGCGGCTGTGATAGCGCAGGTAGTAAAAGCCGAATTCCGTGAAGTTCAGGTTCTCAGCGAAGTAACGCAGCGCGAGGCCGAACTGCCCGCTGTCACTCGGGAACTCAGATTCAGACCGGGTCACGGCAAGCGCGCAGCCCGCACCGATAAGCTCCAGCGGCAGGTTCTGATCCGAGGCACCGAAGTCACCCTCCAGGCAAACCGGTGCGTATAGGTCCGGGTTAATTACCGGCTGCGGATAGGTACCGAAACCCAACATGGCGTAGGAGGCACCCGGTGTTGCGATGTCACTGGAAGAGAAGTAGGTACCGGCCGGGTCCGGAATGATCGGATCCCACTCGAACAGGTACAGCGCTTCGAGGGACAACGAGTCCGTGAGCTCCGTGGACACGTAGGCCATGTTCACGCCTTCGAAGGCCTCCTTCAGCTCGGAGCCGGCCAGGCGCAGCTTGGACACGTCCACCGGGTTGATGACGTTCAGGCCACCCTGGATGAAGGTCGATTCGCCCCAGGACACCACCTGGCGGCCGAGGCGCCAGTTGAGCATCCGAGAATTCTCGCCGAGGAAGTGCTCCCCCCAGATGTAGGCATCCAGGATGCGCGTGTCCTTGCCGACGCGGCGCTGGGCCTCTTCAGACAGCCGGTCGTAATCGGCATTCTCGAAGTCCAGGAAGGCCGAGAGACGGAAGAAGCCGCCGAAGTTTTTGTAGCGGAGATCGAGTTCCGTCGTGAACTTGGCCACGTGGGTGATGAGGTCACCGCTACTGCCGTAGTTCAGGTTCGGGTCGTCGTCGTTGCTGGACCAGCGGCCAGGCACCTGGAGCTGCTGCTCGTAGGGCAGCTGGAAGGTCAGCGGGTTGTTCACGGACTTGGCGAGTTCCTCGCGGTCTGCGTCATTAACGCGCCAGGATGCACCGTAGCTGACCGTCGAGTCCCAGCTGCCGGTGATCGCGCCATCGGCAGCGTTAATCTCGATGGCCTGGGCCGTGGTCACGGCGCCACCCGCCAGGGCCAGCCCAATGGCGGCCTGAAGCAGCTTGGCCGTGTGTTTTTTCATGGTTGTGTTGTTCATCACTATGAGCCCCCGGCCAGATCAGTCGAAATTCGCGGGGTTGAGGGGCCCCGGAATCGGTTTCAGAGAGGGACGCTTCCCGCGCGCGTTCGCTCCGGTGTCATCCTCCAGCGATGGGGCCTGGATGATGAAGGGCACCGTCACGGGAACCATCGTTGCCTCGTCGTTCACCTGTACCAGCGTGCCCTCGGACGCGATAAAGCTCAGCATCTGCGTCTGCATCTCAATGGTCGCTTCCGGTGAGGACGCCGGGCTGATGTAGGACCCGTGCGTGGCCGGCGGGACAAACCTTGATGCGACCCGCAAACCTTCCGGGTTGGCCTGGGTGGTGCTGAAGGCCTCCAGCGGCGTGATGCGGATCATCGGCTCCGTGCCGGACAGCGGAGCGCCGGGCACAAAGTTCGGCAGCACCGTATCGCCGATGACCTCGTGCAACAGGATGGGCTTCGCCTGGGCGGCCGCTGAAATCCAGTTGATCGGATCGGCGGAGTCCACCACGGTCTGGCCCACGGTCAGGTACAGCTCAAAGAGCGGGTCGCCCGGGAAGATGTCGGCCGCTTCAAGGCCCGCGCGGATGCGCGGCCCAAAGGTCGGAGAGGCTTCACCGGCCCGGACCAGGCCACCGGCCGGGACGTTCAGGTGCGAGCGGGTGATCAGCGGCTCGATGGCAGCGAAGCCCGTGCCATTGATGCCACCCCAGGAAATGCTCGTGTAGCCCACGTTGAAGGGCAGCAGGTCGCCGGCACCGTCGCCGTCAAGGTCGAAGTTCCCCAGGGACGCGGCGAGCACGCTCATATCAATGATGCCCTGGCGAACATTGTCGCGGGATGCCCGGTATTCCTGGAAGTTCAGCGCGTGCGTGCCGGAAGCGTCAACCACGCCGTCCGGGCCCGGGGCGCCGGTTTCATTGTTCACGTAGTCCACGTCGAAGGTCCGCTCCCGGGCGATCGGTGCGAAGGGCGTATTGCCCACGTAGAACGGGCCGAAGACCGGGTTCCACGGCTCGATGCCGTGCAGCGGAAAGTCGATGGCGACCACGACGTAGCCGGCTGCCGCGAGCGCGTCAGCCACAAGCAGGGCCGTCATGCGGTTACCGCCCAGGCCATGTCCGTAAATCACCACGGGCCAGCCACCCGGCGGACGGGTCATGCCAGAGTTCTCGTTCGGCACGGTGACCACCACCGGTACCGTCTCCATGCCGGTCAACACCGGGAAGGGGTTCGCCACGGTAATGTTGGTCGACGTCGGGTCGAGGCCGAGCTGATCGAAGGGCGGGATGTAGGCACCCGGCTCGGCCGTCCAGAATTCGTTCAGGGGCGCAATGGGGTTTTCTGCCCGCGGGATGCCGCTGTAGTAAGGCAGCGTAATGACACCCAGGTGGAAATCAGCCAGACCCGGCAGGCCGATACCAAGATCGGCGGTGCTGCCAACGGCCGGCCCGACGGTCACGTCGGAGGCCTGCACCGTTGAGCGCAGCAGTCCGAGCACCGGGGTGATCGACTGCGTCTGAACGGTCCAGGCGAGGATGATGTCTTCGCGCGGGATGCCAGCGCTTTCCGCCACCGCTTCCATGGACGCGGTGATCGGCTGCAGGGCGGCGACGGCCTGCGCGGTTGAGTCCGGAATCAGCGGGTAGGTGCTGTTGCCGTTCTCATCGACCCAGGAGTCCTCCGCCTGTGAAAGGAAGTAGGTCAGGTCCGGCGTGGCGTTGTTGCCCAGCGTGTCCGTGATGTCGTTGGTGAGCACGGCCATATAGCTGGAGTACTCGTCCAGCGGCTGCAGGGGCACGATAGCCAGCACGTCGCCCTGGACCGCCGTGACGTAATCGACGCCCGGCACCAGCTCGCGGATGATGCCGGTCACAATCACAAAGGACTGGGACTGCACCTGGAATACGCGGACCGACTGGCCCGGAATCACCGAGTCTGGATCGATGGTGGCGATCGGCCGGCCCGTGCTGTCTTCCGAGCTGAAGCTCGTCGTCCAGCGCTCGATGGTACTAAAACCATCCAGCGTGTTGATCTGTTCGACCAGTGCAGCTGCCGTCGGATCCAGACCGGTCGACGGTGCGTTCAGCGTCAGGTCCGTGGTACCGAGGTAGAAGAGATTGTTTGGAACCGGAACGGCTTCCAGTCCGGCGTTCGGGTCGAACACCGCGGTCAGTACACCAGTAACAATGCTGCCGTCCTTGTTCGTGGCGCCACCCTGGGCGTGAACATGGGTTGCCGCAAAAGCGGCGAGCAGCACGGGCAGGAAGAGTCTCCACTTCATTTTCTGAGTCCCCGTGATTCATCTCGTTGTGGGGCCGCATCCCTGGTCCTGAGCCTGTCTTCTTTGACCATTGGCGGGTGTGCAGCGCCCGTATAATAGGGACCACCGAAGCGCCTTTGCAAGCCACTTTCGGTCGCCCCGCGGGGCCCGGTCATCCTTCGCTCGCCAACGAAGCGCGGCGTTCGGAAGGGACCTCTCGAGCCTTGTAGGGACGTACTATACGCCAAGGTATGTCTCTTTGCCCGTGCGTGCGGCAAGTTGCCGGACCCGGCGCTGTGGGAGCGGACTGTTTATGAAGCGACAATCGTTGATCGTCATCGGGCCCGTGCTGGCCATCGCGCTGCATTTGACGCTGGCCGCAAACGGCTGGGCGTTTGCGCCGGCTGCCACCGCCGCCATCACCCTGCTCTGTGCCCTCTGGTGGATCTTCGAGCCAGTCCCGATCCCCTTCACGTCGCTGCTGCCCCTGGCGCTGTTTCCCCTGCTGGCCATACTCACGCCCGCCCAGGTGGGACAGGCGTACGGGAGCCCGCTGATCCTGCTGCTGCTTGGCGGCTTTCTGATTTCCGAGGCCATGGCCGACTCCGGCGCCCACCGGCGCCTGGCCTTATATATGGTGAACCTGTTCGGCGGCGGCAGCGCACGCGCCCTGGTGCTGGGCTTCATGACCGCGGCCGCCGTGCTGAGCATGTGGATCTCCAACACGGCCACGACGCTCATGCTGCTGCCCGTCGCACTGGCGGTCCTGGACAACGCGGAGCGGCGCCTGGCTGTGCCGCTGCTGCTCGGCATCGCCTATGCCGCGAGCATCGGCGGCATCGGCACGCCGATCGGCACGCCGCCGAACCTGGTCTTCATGCAGGTATTCGCGGACCAGTTCGGTGACCCGCCCACCTTTCCGGAATGGATGAGCTTCGGCATCCCCGTCGTGCTGCTGCTCGTGCCCCTGGCCGGGCTCTGGCTGACCCGCGGTGTACGGCTCGAACGTGCCGTCGAGTTGCCGGCTGTCGGTGCCTGGCAAAGCGTCGAAAAGCGGGTGCTGATTGTGTTCGCCCTGACGGCGCTGGCCTGGATCACCCGCCGCGCCCCCTTCGGCGGCTGGAGCGAGTGGCTGAATCTACCGGCCGCCAATGACGCGTCCGTCGCGCTGCTCGCCGCGGTACTCATGGCCATGCTGCCGGCCGGGAACGGACGGCCGCTCCTGCGCTGGGAGGCCGCGAAGAAGATTCCCTGGGAGGTGCTGATTCTCTTCGGCGCCGGCATCACCATTGCCTCGGCCTTCATCGAGAGCGGCCTGGCCGATCGCATCGCCGAACAGCTGACCGTGCTCGAAACCATGCCGCCGTGGCTGATGATCCTGCTGATCTGCCTGGTGGTCACCTTTCTCACGGAGGTCACCAGCAACACGGCCACCTCCAGCCTGCTCATGCCCCTGCTCGCCTCGGCGGCGGTGGTCATGGACGTGAACCCCATGCTGCTGATGGTGCCGGCGGCCATGAGCGCCAGCTGCGCCTTCATGCTGCCCGTGGCAACGGCCCCGAACGCCGTGATCTATGGGAGTGGGCGGGTCACGGTGAAAGACATGGCGACCGCCGGCTTTGCCTTGAACATAGCCGGCGCCCTGGTGATCAGCGCCGTGTGCTACGTCCTTTTGGCTTGATAGAAGGAGGGGGCTGCTTGTGTGCGCGAGGTAAGGCCGCCGGACGTCCCGGGGCAAGCCCCTCATTCCTGCAGACATGGAAGGTCAGCTCCGGACCGTCCCCACCCCCAAACGAAAACATGCGCCGCAAACGAAAATCACCTGCCCGGTAGCTTTCGAGCGTGGCTTTCCCCCTTGCCCGCGCGCCGTTGGGGTTTTGTCTGAGCACGGGTGAGGGGGACAGCCACGCCCCACGGAACGACCAAGCCAGGCTATTTGCGTTTGCGGGGGATGTAGAGGTCCGTGACGGTGCCTTCGAAGACTTCGGCAGCCAGACCGACCGTTTCCGACAGGGTCGGATGCGGATGAATCGTCAAACCGATGTCCGCAACCTCCGCGCCCATTTCAATGGCGAGTGCCGTTTCTGAGATCAGGTCACCGGCGTGCGTTCCGACGATCCCGGCACCGATGATCTGGTGGCTGGCGTTATCGAAGAGCAGCTTCGTGAAGCCCTCCGGGCGACCGTTGCCCAGGGCGCGACCGCTGGCCGCCCAGGGGAATTTGCCTACGCCGTAATCGATGCCCTGCGACTTCGCCTCGTTCTCCGTGAGGCCGACCCAGGCCACCTCGGGATCGGTATAGGCCACGGAGGGAATCACGCGCGCATCGAACTGGCTCTTTTCTCCGGCGCAGACCTCGGCCGCGACCTTGGCCTCGTGCGTGGCCTTGTGGGCGAGCATGGGCTGCCCAACGATATCGCCGATGGCGAAGATGTGTGACACGTTCGTGCGCATCTGCTGGTCCACGGGGATGAAGCCGCGCTCGGTGACCTCGACGCCGGCCGCTTCTGCACCGATCTTCTGACCGTTTGGCGCGCGGCCGATGCTGACCAGGACCCGGTCGAATACGGTGTGCTCGGGCAGCTGCTCCCCTTCAAAAGTCGCGTGCAACCCATCCTCGTGCGCCTCAATGCCTGTGACCTTGGTGCCGAGGCAGATGTCGTCGTAACGGGGTTCCAGCCGCTTCTGCAGCGGACGGACCAGATCCAGGTCCGCGCCGGGCATGAGCTGGTCCGTCAGTTCGACCACGGTCACACCACTGCCCAACGCCGCGTAAACGCTGGAGAGCTCCAGACCTATGATGCCGCCGCCCACCACGAGCAGCCGCTCCGGTACGTCCGCCAAGTCCAGCGCATCGGTGGAATCCATCATGCGCGGGTCCTCCCAGGGCAGGCCTGGCAGCTTGATGGCCTGGGAGCCGGCCGCAATGATCGCCTGGCGGAAGCTGACGGTCTCTTCGCCGTCAGGGCCCGTAATCTCCATGGCATGTGGGCCTGTGAAGGTGCCGCTGCCTGTGATCACCGTGACGCCGCGGCGCTTGGCCATGCCGGCGATGCCGCCGGTCAGCTGGCCGACCACCTTGTCTTTCCAGGCGCGCAGCGGGTCGACGTGAATCTCGGGCTGGCCGAACACCACTCCGTGCTCGGACAGGTGCGCCGCCTCATCAATCACCGCGGCCGCATGCAGGAGCGCCTTGGAAGGAATACAGCCCACGTTCAGGCAGACGCCGCCAAGGTCCGGATAGCGTTCCACGAGCGCCACCTTCAGCCCGAGGTCCGCGGCGCGGAATGCTGCCGTATAGCCCCCGGGCCCGGAGCCAAGCACCAGCACCTCGTAGTCGAAATCGCCCTCGGGCGGTGCGGGCATGGACGGTACGGAAGCGGGGGCCGGTGCGGCGGGCGCCGCGGCGGCGGGCCTTACGTCAGGCTGTTCCCCTGCCGGAGGCGATGCCCCAGCCGGAGGCGATGCGCCTGCCGAAGGCGCCATGGACGCCGAAGCCGATGGGGACGCCTGGCTTTCGCCCGACGCGGCCGCTTCCACCCCGGTGTCACTGGAGGCCGCGCCCGGTGCCGTGGCTGCAGCACCCTCGCTCACCTCGAGCACGGCAATAAGGTCACCTTCGGACACGGTATCGTCCAAGGCCACCGCGATGGACAGCACCGTGCCGTCTGCCGGCGCAGGGACTTCCATGGTGGCCTTATCGCTTTCCAGGGTCAGGAGTGAGTCCTCTGCCGCCACCGAATCGCCCGGCGCAACCAGCACCTCGATCACGGGGATGTCTTCAAACTCGCCGATGTCCGGCACCCGGACTTCCATTCGCTCACTCATGTTCGTTCGTTCCATTCGTTCGCCAACCCAGGGCCTTGCCGCTCATCGACACGCTCATGATGACGAAGCGCCGGGCGGGGCGATGACCAGGCGCCCGTCCTCCTGGCGCAGGGAGAAATGTCTCAGAAAGCTCATGCCCAGGAGGGCCTGGTCGCCCAGTCCTGGTGTGATGCTCGCCCGCACGTTGTCCACGGACAAGCCACCGACCTGCACGCGGTCGAGCCGCGTCATCCAGGCCGGTGCCGGCCCGGCTGCGGTCATCACCGTAATGCGCGGCCCGAACTCGAGGCCGAGGCGCCGCGCCTCGCGCTCGGAGATCGCCACGTCGGTAGCGCCCGTGTCGACGAGAAACGCCACGGGCTGACCGTTGATCAAGCCTTCGGCGAAGTAGTGTCCGCCCTGCCCCTGCTCCAGGGTCACCGTTGCGCGACCCGAGGCATCGACGCCTCGACTCATGCCACCGCGGTCGGGGCCAGCACCGAGGCTGAATATCCAGGTCAGGCCGGCCAGTACACCAAGTGCAGCGAGCCAGATCATGCCCTGGCCCACGCGCACGTCGCCGCCTGACGGACCGCCCGTTGGGTCTTGCCCGTTCACTCAGAGCGCCAGCTGGTCCGTGTCTTCGATGTGCGTCGCCAGGACCCGGCAGAAGCGGGCTGCCTGGGCGCCGTCGATGACGCGGTGGTCGTAGCTGAGCGACAGCGGCAGCATCAACCGCGGCTGGAAGGCCTCACCGTCCCAGACCGGCTCCATGCGGGAGCGTGAGACGCCGAGGATAGCCACCTCCGGTGCGTTGATGATCGGCGAGAAGGACACACCGCCGATGCCTCCGAGACTGGAAATCGAAAAGCTCGCACCTTGCCAGTCGGCGGGCTTGAGCTTACCATCGCGGGCCCGCTGGCTGACCTCGCCGAGTTCTTTTGCGAGGTCCGTTACGCTCTTCTGATCGCAGTCGCGGATCACCGGCACCACCAGTCCATCCGGCGTGTCGACCGCGATGCCCAGGTGGTAGTAGCGCTTGATGATCAGGTGCTCACCCTCGGAATCCAGGGAGGCATTGAAGTTCGGGAATTCCTGCAGGGCCGCAACAACGGACTTCATCAGGAACGCCAGCGGCGTCAGGTTAAAGCCCTGGGCCTTGGCCTCCGCCTTGTGCGCCTGGCGGAAAGCTTCCATGTCCGTGCTGTCGGCAAAGTCGTTGTGGGTGACATGGGGAATCGTCACCCAGTTGCGGTGCAGGTTTCTGCCCGACAGCTTCTTGATGCGCGACAGCTCGACCGATTCCGTCTCGCCGAACTTCGAGAAGTCCACCTTGGGCAGCGGCGCGACCTCGAAGCCCGGTGTTGCAGCCGGTGCAACCCCGCCCTGCAGCGCCTGCTTGACGAAAGCGGTGACGTCGTCGCGCAGAATCCGGCCGCGGGGCCCGCTGCCCGTGACCCGTGTGAGATCCACACCCAGCTCGCGGGAAAAGGCCCGAATGGCCGGGCTTGCGTAGGGTACCTTCCCCGGCATGAGCCGCTCGGCGCTGAGGGGCACGGGCGGGGAGGACCGTTCGCCGGCAGAGGCCGCGGGGGCCGCTGCCGGCGGCGTGGCAGGTGCCGGTGCAGGCGTAGATGCAGGCGTTGGCGCAGGGGCAGCTGGCGCGGCTGCTGCCGGTTCCGCCCTCGCCGAACCACCCTCGGACGAAGCGCCGCCGCCCTGCACGGTGAGCACGGCCACCAGGTCACCCTCGGAAACCGTGTCATCGACCGCCACATCGAGCCGTTCGATCACGCCGGCCTGCGGCGCCGGGACCTCCATGGTGGCCTTGTCACTTTCCAGCGTAACCAGCGATTGCTCTGCCTCCACGTGATCGCCGGGGCCCACGAGCACCTCGATCACGGGGATGTCTTCGAAATCCCCAATGTCCGGAACCCGGACCTCCAGGCTCTGCTCGGCAGCCGATTCCGCGACTTCGGCCTGCGGCGCATCAGCCCCGGCTGCCTGCTCCTCCGTGTCGCCGGTCGGCGGGGTGGCGGCGGACGCGCTGGCAGCGCTATCGACAGGTCCCGGCGCGGCCGATACCGCTTCGTCATCTGACGAATCAGGAGCGGCAACCTCCAGCATGCCGACCAGGTCCCCCTCGGACACCGTGTCGTTCAGGGCCACGGCCAGGGAGACAATGACACCGTCCGCCGGCGCGGGCACCTCCATGGTGGCCTTGTCGCTTTCCAGCGTGACCAGCGATTGCTCCGCGGTGACTGATTCACCCTCGGACACGAGCAGCTCGATGACGGGCACGTCCTCGAAATCGCCGATATCCGGGACGCGGATTTCAATGCGATCTGCCATGGTCAGGCCCTCAGCGGGTAAACGCGGTCAATGTCGATGCCCAGCGCTTCGCGGGCTGCGAGCAGGTCTTCCAGCGAAAGCTCGCCGGCCTTGTGCAGCGCGTAGAGCGCCGTGTAGGCCACCTGGTAGCGATCCACTTCAAAGTGTCGACGGAGGTTTTCCCGGGTATCGGACCGCCCATAGCCATCCGTGCCGAGAACGTAACAATCGTCCTGGGGCACAAAGGGTCGAATCTGTTCGGCGAAGCCGCGTACGTAGTCGGTGGCCGCAACCGCCGGCCCGGACCGGCCGGCCAGGCACTGCTCGACCCAGCATGCTTCCGGCGCCTCGTCCGGACGATGCCGGTTGTGGCGCTCAACAGTCTCGCCATCGCGGCGCAGCTCCGTGAAGCTGGTCGCGCTCCAGACATCCGCCGCGATGCCGTGGTGCTCCCGCAGCCAATCGGCAGCCGCCATCACCTCGCGGAGGATCGTACCGCTGCCGAGGAGCTGAACCTTGCGCTCCGCCTCGCCGCCATCCTGGAGCAGGTAGAGGCCCTTGCGGATGCCCTCCTCCGCGCCCTCGGGCATGGCCGGGTGGCTGTAGTTCTCGTTCATCAGGGTGATGTAGTAGAAAACGTCTTCGCGCTCGGCGTACATGCGCCGCAGACCGTCCTGCAGAATCACCGCCACCTCGTAGTTGAAGGTCGGGTCGTAGCTGATGCAGTTCGGGATCGTCCCGGAAATGATGTGGCTGTGGCCGTCCTCATGCTGCAGGCCTTCGCCGTTCAGGGTAGTCCGCCCCGCGGTACCGCCGAGCAGAAAACCCCGCGCCCGCAGGTCGCCGGCCGCCCAGGCCAGGTCACCGACCCGCTGGAAGCCAAACATCGAGTAGTAAATGTAGAAAGGAATCATCGGTTCGCCGCTGGTACTGTAGCTCGTGGCCGCGGCGATCCAGGACGACATGGCACCGGCCTCGGTGATGCCCTCCTGGAGAATCTGACCCTTCTGGTCTTCCTTGTAAAACATCAGCTGGTCCGAATCGACCGGCTCGTACAGCTGACCCTTGGCGGCGTAAATGCCCAGCTGGCGGAACATGCCTTCCATGCCAAAGGTGCGCGCCTCGTCGGCCACAATGGGCACGACGCGCTCCTTCAGTTCCTTCTGGCGCAGGACGATGGCCAGGGCGCGAACAAACGCCATGGTGCTGGAGATCTCGCGGTCGCCCGTACCGGTCATCAGCGACTCGAAGGCGTCGAGCTCGGGCACGGGCAGCGGCTGCACCTCGTGACGCCGCTCAGGCAGCGGCCCGCCCAGTTCCTCGCGACGGCCGAGAAGGTATTTCACTTCCTCGCTGTCGGGGCCCGGATGGTAGTACGGCAACTCTTCGAGCTGCTCATCGGGCACGGGCACATTGAAGCGGTCGCGGAAGTGACGGATCGAATCGATGTCCATCTTCTTCTGCTGGTGCGTGATGTTCTGGGCCTCGCCGCTGGCGCCCATGCCGTAGCCCTTAACGGTCTTGGCCAGCACGACCACCGGCCGCCCCTTGCTCTGGGTGGCCGAGTGGTAGGCCGCAAAAATCTTGTGCGGATCGTGACCGCCGCGGTTGAGGCGCCAGATGTCCTTGTCGGACATATTGCTGACCATCTGCTTGAGCTCCGGGTACTTCCCGAAGAAGTGGTCACGCGTGTAGGCGCCGCCCTTGGCCTTGTAGGCCTGGAACTCGCCATCGACGGCCTCTTCCATGCGCTGGCGGAGCAGCCCGTCCTTGTCCTTCGCCAGGAGCGGATCCCAGTAGGACCCCC
>JBCDHO010000009.1:0-18405 GCA_038749855.1 Pseudomonadota bacterium | reverse complement strand
GCGGCCTCCGGCCCGGGCCACCGCGCCGCCGGTCTCGACGCGCGGGCCCTCGTCGACTCATGAGGCGCTGGCTTTCCAACCCCCTGCTCTGGGTCCTGGCCACGCTCCTGGTGGCGCTGATGCCGCAGCTTGCCACCATGTCACCGCCGCTAGTCGCCATGGCCCTTACACCCATCGCCTGGCGGACGCTGTCTGAATTGCGCGGCTGGAAGCCACTGCCCACGCTGCTGCGACTGGCATTGACCCTCGGTGCCCTGGTTGTCCTCGTCAGCACCTATGGCAACCTCCTCGGGCGGCGGGCAGCCGTAGGGCTGCTGAGCATCATGCTCGCGCTTAAGCTGCTTGAGACCTTTCGAATCCGGGATGCACGCGTCGTGGTCAGCCTGTCGCTGTTTTTGTGTGCGACACAATTCCTGTTCAGCCAGGGACTGGTCATGATTGCCTACGGCGCAGCCACCATGGCGCTGGCGCTTGTGGCCCTTGCACTCATTGCCCGAACCGAATCGTTCGCCGCCAACCACCGATCACCACCCCCGGGCCGGGGCATGCTCGCAGAATTGACCTTCGGCTCGCGGCTCATGATGCTCGCGATTCCGCTGGGGCTGGCCCTGTTCTTTTTCTTTCCCCGCTGGGGCACGCCGCTTTGGGGCATCCCGGAACGCTCCCTGGATGCCCGTTCCGGCCTCAGCGACAGCATGACGCCGGGCAGCATCCAGGCTCTGTTCATGGATGACTCGCCGGCCTTTCGCGCCACCTTTGAGGGGCCCGTCCCCGGTAATGAATCGCTCTATTGGCGCGGCCCGGTCATGTGGGATTTCGATGGACGCGAATGGAAAGCCGAGCGCTGGCGTGAACGGCTCCCGGTCGAGCGCTTGCCCGAGGCTTCTGACGTGGACTTTCGCTATGAGGTTCAGCTCGAACCGCACGAACGTCGCTGGCTCTTTGCCCTCGATTACCCGGTCTCGAAGCCTCCGGAGGCCCACCTCATCACCGAAGACTTCCAGCTGGTCACCCGCCGATCCGTCACGGGCCTAATGACCTACAGCGTGGCCTCGGACGCTGACTTTGTTGATTCTCCCGAGCTCAAGCGGACTTATCGGCAACAGGCCCTCCACCTTGAGGAGGGTTTTAACCCCCGAACCCTGTCCATGATGGCCGACTGGCGCGCGGAAGCGGCGACGGATGCTGCGCTCGTTCGCCGTGCGCTGAGCTTTTTCAACCAGGAACCCTTCCAGTACACCCTGAACCCGCCGCTGCTGACGGGCGACTCGGTCGACGAGTTCCTCTTCGAAACGCGGTCCGGATTCTGCGAACACTATGCCTCTGCCTTCGCGATCATGATGCGTGCCGCAGGCATCCCGGCGCGCATCGTGACCGGCTATCAGGGGGGCTGGCACAACGAACGGGAAAACTATGTGCTGGTGCGCCAGTCCGATGCGCATGCCTGGACCGAGGTGTGGTTACCGGGCGTCGGCTGGACACGCATCGACCCGACCGCGGCCGTGGCCCCTTCGCGTGTCGAACGAGGGGCAATGGACGCGCTGGAAACCCGGCGTCACATGCTCGATTTTGCCTGGCTGCGAGAGGTGCGCAATGGCCTGGACTGGGTCAACCGAGCCTGGAACGACTGGGTCATCGCCTTCGACGCGGCACGTCAGACCCGACTCCTGAGCGCCTTTGGTATCGAGCAGATTGGTACCCGAGGTCTTGTCTTGCTGCTCGCGCTCGCTATGTTGCTGGGCGCGCTTGTAACGATCCCCTGGCTGTTACGCCACGGACGGAACCGTGAGGCCGATCCGGTGGTCAAAGCCTGGCGTCGGGTACTGGAAAGGCTCAGCGCCCGGGGGCTTCCCGTCGCTCCAACCATGGGGCCCATGGAAGTAGCAGCCAGCGCAGCCAGCGTCCCCGGCTTTGACGCTCGTCCTGTGGACGCACTGGCGCGGTCGTACCTGAGACTGCGCTACGCTTCTGATGAAGCGGACAAGAGCGCCCTGCTTCGAGCACTTAAACGCTATCGACCCGGGAAGCCTGACACCACGACAGCCATCGAAGAACCATGACACGAACCACGGAACGAACCATAACGCACCCCATGAATCGCCCGTCCCTAAGCGCACAGCGCCGCGGACTGACCCGCTCGCTGCTGACCGCCTCCCTGCTTGTACTGTCAGCCTGCAGCACCGTACCTGAGCCCTTACGCGGCACCTATCCCTTGATTGAACCCCAGGATACGGCGCGCGCCGACATCGGTCGCGATGTGCGCTGGGGCGGGGTCATTCTCGATACGAAACCTGACCAGTCCCAGACCTGCTTTGAGGTTTTGTCGCGGGAACTCGACGGTTCCATGCGACCACGGAATCAGGACCTCACGCAGGGCCGTTTCATTGCTTGCCGCGACGGCTTCCTCGACCCGGAGGTATTCGCCAAGGGCCGCGAAATCACCCTGCTCGGCTCGGTAACCGCGCTGGATCAACGTAAGGTGGGTGACTTCGATTATCAATATCCGGTACTGGCCACGAGCTTCATCACCATGTGGCCCGAACGGCCGGATGTGATCATCAACAACTTTAATGACCCCTTCTTCTGGGGTCCTTATTGGGGTCCCTACTGGGGGCGCTATCCCTACTATGGCTGGGGCCGCATCGGCTATCCGGGTCCACGCACTACGGTCCGAACCGGTGGGAGCACGGACCGGGTTGACGTCTATGAGGGCGCCGGACCCAACGAAGGCCGCTGAAGGGCCCCGGTCGCCGCAACGCCTTGAGGCTCAACGCTAAGTGCCAATGGTCACGGGGCCAAATGGCACTCACCGGTTTTGTTGCCCCCCTCCTATAATCAGGGTTCGATAACAGGGGGTGCGCCATGGCCGGATTCGAGGGATTTCCGCCGGAATTTCTGACCTTTTACCGGGATCTGGAACGCAACAACAACCGTGCCTGGTTCGCGGAGAACAAGCCACGCTACCAGGCCGCGGTGGTCGCGCCGATGCTGGCCTTCATCGAGGCCATGCAGGCGCCGCTCGAGCGCATCTCACCGCACTACCGTGCCATTGCCAAGGCCAATGGGGGCTCGCTGTTCCGTATTTACCGGGATACGCGGTTCAGCAAGGATAAGACCCCTTACAAGACACACGCCGCCGCACAGTTTCGCCACGCCCGGGGACGGGACGTTCACGCACCGGGTTTCTATGTCCATTTTGCACGTGAGGGTCTCGCTTTCGGTGGCGGCATCTGGCGGCCACCCTCCAGCGCCCTGCGCGCCATTCGCGAGTTCATGGTCGATAATCCAGCCGCCTGGCGGAAGCTGCGCGACGCGCGGGCCGTGCAGCAACGAGGCGGCCTGCAGGGCGAACGGCTAAAGCGCGCACCCCGGGGGTTCGATCCGGACCACGCCCATGCGGAAGATTTAAAGCTGAAAAGCTTCTATGTGATGGAACAGGCCGATCCGGCCCTGCTGGTCGATCCGGGGCTTGCAAAGATCGTGGCCAGCGCCTTCCGCGCCGCAGCGCCGCTGAATCACTTCATTTGCGACGCCCTAGAATTGCCCTTCGAGGCCTGATGCCATGGAAATGCTACTGCTTGTGCTACTGCTGCTTGGCGGCGCGCTTGGCTGGGTCTACAACCGGCTCGTACGTCAGCGCAATATCGTCCTCGCCGCCTGGTCGGACATCGACGTACAACTGCAAAAGCGTCACGAACTGGTGCCCAACCTCGTGGCCACGGTGAAGGGCTACATGCGCCACGAAGCCGAGGTCCTGGAGCAAACAACGCTGGCGCGCAGCGCCGCGCCCGAGGGGCTGGCGCCGCTCCAGGCCCAGGAAAGCGGCCTTTCGCGTCAGCTCGGCCGACTCTTCGCCCTGTCGGAAGACTATCCCGACCTGAAGGCCAGTGAGGGCTTCCAACAGCTCCACAGCAGCCTCGTGGCCGTTGAAGACGACATCCAGTACGCCCGACGCTACTACAACGGCGCCGTGCGCGATAACAACAACCTCGTCCAAAGCTTCCCCATAAATCTCATCGCGGGTCCGCTCGGTTTCCGGGCGGCTGAGTTTTTCGAAATCGAGCTGGCAAGCCAGCGGGAGGCGCCGCGTGTCACGCTGTAACACCGGAACTCTCCGCGGCAACCGCGGCCTGGCCGGCCAGCTGTGTGCGCGGCTGTGCCTGGCCTTCAGCCTGTGCATCATGACCACCGCTGTCGCGGATGAGCGCATCCTGTCCTATGACATCACGGTCGACATCGCCCGCGACGCCAGCATCGAGATTACGGAATCGATCACTGTCCGTGCCGAGGGCAAGCAGATTCGACGCGGCATTTTCCGTACCTTTCCCACCAACTATCGAGACGGTCAGGGCAATCGGGTCCGTGTCGATTTTGAGCCCCTGTCCGTTGAGCGCGATGGGCAGCCTGAGCCCTGGTTTACGGAACGCGCCGGGAATGGCGTCATTCTCTATATCGGCAGTGCAAACCGCTACCTTGATCCCGGCGTCTATCGTTATGACATCACCTACCGGACGAATCGTCAGCTGGGCTTCTTTGACGACTTCGATTCGTTTTATTACACGGTGATCGGACACGACTGGGTCTTTCCCATCGACCAGGCCAGCGCACGGGTCCGCCTCCCGGACATGCCGGATGAGGCGGAACTGCGGCTGGCTTCCTATGCGGGACCCTTCGGCTCCCACGGCCGGGCTGCCGAAACCTTCGTCGAAGCCAATCGTGGCGTGGTTTTTGAGTTACCCGGCGGGCTCGCGTCGGGGGAAGGCTTGACCGTATCGATCGACTTTCCCAAAGGCGTTGTGGACGCGCCCACGGATGCACAGAAAGCCCGCTGGTTCTTCCGTGACAATGGAGGAGCGCTTGTGCTGCTGCTGGCGTTCCTCGGTCTGCTTGGCTGGTACCTGTGGGCCTGGAACCGCAAAGGGCGCGATCCCGCCAAGGGTGTCATCATTCCGCGTTACCAGCCCCCCGAGGGTCTGTCCCCAGCGGCCTGTCGCTATGTCCGGGACATGGGCTTTCGCAGGCAGGCTTTCACCGCGGCGGTGGTCAGCCTCGGCGTCAAAGGCCATGTCCTGATTGAAGAGGAGGATGGAGACTTCACGTTGCGCGCCACGGACGATACGGTCGCATCGCGACAGGCACTCAGCCCTGGCGAAGCCGCCGTCATGGACGCGCTGCTGCCAGGCGGCAGAGGCAGCATTGCCCTCGAACAGAAGAACCACTCGCGCTTCGGCAAGGCGCTGAGCGGCATCAACAAGGCCCTGAAGGCCGAGTACAAGGGTCGCCTGTTCAACCTGAACGGTCTCTATGCCCTGCCCGCGATCATTGGCAGCGTGCTGGCCACGATTCTGGCGGCCCTCCTTGGCCAGGCGAACCCGTTGATCTGGGTCGCCTGGGCCCTTGCCGCGATTGGCCTGCACGTGCTGTTCATCGTCCTGCTGCGCGCCCCAACGGTGATCGGGCGGCAGGTTATGGACGAGATCGAGGGATTTCAGCTGTATCTCGAAACGGCGGAGCAGGACCGGCTCGACCGCATGCAATCACCCGCGCTGACCCCGGAGGTTTTCGAAGCGTTTTTGCCTTATGCCTTCGCACTCGGTGTCGAGAACGCCTGGTCCGAACGTTTTGAACGTGAGTTTCCGCAGCAGGATACGGAACGGGGCGGCTATCACCCGGCGTGGTACCACGGCAAGCTGGGCCGCGCTACGGCCATCCATCATATCGGCAGCAACCTGGGATCCGACCTGTCCAGCGCCATTTCCTCCGCGTCGACAGCGCCCTGCTCCTCGTCCGGGGGCGGAGGCGGTGGCTTTTCCGGCGGCGGCGGTGGGGGTGGCGGCGGTGGCGGTTGGTAATCGCTTGCCCCGCAGCAGAAAGCTGTATATATTTACAGCACTGCTGCGGAACCTACCCCATGAACCGATCCAAGCGCGATAAAACCGTCGAGAAGCCTCTAACACCTCGTCAGAGAGAGATTCTCAGCTTTATATCTGAACATATTGATATCAATGGATTTCCTCCGACCCGATCGGAGCTTTCAAGCCACTTCGGTTTTCGTTCGCCAAACGCGGCAGAGAGCCATCTGAAGGCCCTGGACAGTAAGGGAGTCATTCGCCTGGAGCGGGGTCGCTCCCGCGGTATCACCCTGACAACACTGGCCCAGGCAAGCCTGCCGGGCACCCAGCGCACAAACCTGCCCCTCATCGGCCGTGTTGCCGCCGGCAGTCCGGTGCTTGCGCAGGAAAACATCGAGGATGAACTGCGTCTCGACGCCGGCCTGTTCCACCCACGTCCTCATTATCTGCTGCGCGTCGAAGGCATGAGTATGCGCGACGCGGGCATCCTCGATGGGGACCTGCTGGCCGTACACCGCACACCAGAGGCCCGGGACGGTCAGATCGTAGTGGCGCGTATCGAAGACGAAGTGACGGTCAAGCGTTTCGAGCATGCCGGCGATCACGTGCTGCTCCACGCCGAGAATCCCGACTACGCCCCCATCAAAGTCGACCTGCGCCGGCAGGCGCTGGCCATCGAGGGCCTGGGGGTCGGTGTTCTGCGGCGCTTTGCCGAGTCCTGAGCGGTACTTCGGCCCCACTACGTCTCAAGCCTACGTCCCACGCCTACGTCCCAAACTGATACCCCGGAATACCTCATGTCGACGTCCCTGCCCGCTTCTCTCCAACATCCCATGCTGTGGCAGGGGCGTCGGCGCCACGACCGCATGCCGACCCTGGCGACAGGACATGAGCGCCTTGATCGCCTCCTGCCCGGTGGCGGCTGGCCGCTGGGCGCCCTGACCGAACTGCTGGTGGAACACGATGGGGTTGGAGAGCTCAGCCTGGTTCTGCCAACACTGGCCCGCATCAGCCGGGAGGGTGGCTGGGCCGTATTGGTGGATCCGCCCTGGACACCCTATCCGCCCGCTATTCACGGCCACGGAATGGACCTGGGCCGCTTACTGGTGGTGCGCACACCCGATGCAACCGCTTCGCTCTGGGCCTGTGAGCAAGCGCTGCGGGGCGTGCGCGGCGGCGTGGTATTGAGCTGGCTGCGCGGCCGGCGCCACGAGGCAGGCTTTGCCCATCTGCGGCGACTGCAGCTTGCCGCCCGCAGTGGCCGCAAGGGCGCTTTCCTGTTCCGCCCTGCTTCCGCTGCCGCCCAGGCCACGCCTGCGGCCCTGCGCCTGCACCTCGAAGCCCGCGAAGCCGACCTGGCCGTTACCGTACTCAAGTGTCGCGGGACGCACCGTGGACAACAGCTGCGCCTGAAGCACCGGGTCTTCCCCGAACCGCGACCAGAACGGACCGCACGTCCGGTGCGCGCTGCCTCATCCGAGCGTCGTCAGGACGAGGGCGCGCTTCATGCCCCCGCGACCCACTCCACGAAACCCCTGCGCTCATGAAGATCCACTGGCTCGCCCTGCAGCTTCCCCACCTGGCGCTGGACCTGCAGACCCGAAACGGCGCCGTGCCCCGCAGCCTGCCCCTCGCCATTGGTGATGGCGACGCACGGCGCCCCCGCCTCCTGGATGTCAACCCGGCAGCGGAGCGGCTGGGTATCTGCCCCGGCATGTCCAGCAGCGCGGCCCAGGGGCTCGCCGGAAGCCTGCGCGTCATCGACCGTGACCCGAGGCGGGAAGTGGCAGCGCTCGAGCGGCTGGCCGCCTGGTCCTATCAGTACAGCAGCGCCGTCAGCATCGATGCGGCACATCATGGCCTGCTGCTCGAATCAGGTGGCAGCGAGCGCTTGCTCGGTGACTCTGAAGCGCTGGCCCAGCAACTCACTGCAGAACTGCAGCCCCTGGGATACCACGCCCGCGCGGGCACTGGCCCGACACCGGAAGCCGCGCGACTCGCGGCACGTCGCGGCCTGAACTTCGCAGATCTGGATGCGCTGCAGCAGGCCCTGGAGATGCTGCCCCTGGATGCACTGACCTTCACGGCGGAGCAGCGTGACGGGCTGGAGCGCATGGGCTTCCGGCACGTCCGCGAGGTGCTGCGCCTGCCCCGCAAGGCGCTGGCCCGACGCCTGGGCACAGACGCCGTGGATTATCTCGACCGTCTGTTGGGCGTCCGGCCTGACCCCCAGTGCCACTGGCGCCCGCCCGAAAGCTTCCACAGTGGCATGGACCTGCCGGCGGAAGTCGCCAGCAGCCAGGCCTTGCTGTTTCCTCTGCGCCGACTCCTGGTTGAGCTCTGCGGGGTGCTGAGAGGCTGCGACCGGGGTGTTCAGTCACTGACATTCCACTTCACGCTGCGGCGGGGCACCGAGACCCTGACGCTGGGGCTCCAGCAGCCGACCCGGGATGAAGCGCATCTGCTGCAGCTGCTGAAGGAACGACTCGAACAGTTACGCCTGCCCCAGCCGGCCCGTCATGTGGCCCTGGAAGCTGGCGCTTTCATGGGCTTCGACGCGACAGCCACGGGGCTGTTCGTTGATCCCGGTGACCCGGACAGCAATCCGCTCGACCCGCTCCTGGAACGCCTCCGGGCGCGCCTGGGTAACCAGGCGGTCACGGGCCTGAAGGGGGTCGAGGACCACCGTCCTGAGTACAGCTGGTCTGAGCGGCGTCTCGAGGAGCCCGCCGAATGCCGATCCATGCCGCATCGGCCAGTGTGGTTGTTCCCCCGCCCAAAGCGCTGCCGCATCGAGAACTACCGGGTGCTGGCCGGGCCAGAGCGCATCGAGTCAGGCTGGTGGGATGGCGACGACTGCCGCCGTGATTACTTCGTGGTTCGGGACCGCACCGGCAGTACGCTTTGGGCATACCGTGAGTACAAACCACGGCCTGGCTGGTATCTGCACGGACTTTTCGGCTGAGCACCCAGGACCTCCGCAGCGCCGATCCCACCGTCCGGCGCTCAGTACCGTTTAAAAGCGCACAGCCCGCAAACCCGTCGACGCGCTGAAGACGCCGGTGCCAAACGGCACTTTGCGCACTCCTGAGAAGTTGCGTACCGTGAATTCATCGATTCCCATGGAACACTGCCATGAACGCGCTCGGCACACTCTTCCTCAAGGGCCTGGCCGTCACCATTCCGGTTGGTTTGACGCTGGCCATCGCCTGGTGGCTGGCGGCGGGCGCGGAACGTCTGCTGGGCAAAGTGCTCGTGGCCCTGCTACCCGCTGGCTGGTATGTCCCTGGCATGGGCCTGATTTCCGCGATGGCGCTCATCATGCTGGTGGGCTTGCTGTCCCACGTCATCATTTTTCAGCGCCTGTTCGAGTGGGGCGAGGGCCTGCTGGCACGTTTGCCTCTGATCAAGACCATCTATTCCGCACTCAAGGACTTCTTCGACTACTTTTCCGGTGGCGCACAGCGCTCCTTCAGCAAGGTGGTCATGGTGCGGCTGCCGGGGCACGACTTCGAAGCACTCGGCTTTGTGACCCGCGAGGTCTTCGACGATCTGCCCCTGGATCCGAAAGCAGACGATCCGGTTGCCGTCTATCTGCCCATGAGCTATCAGATCGGTGGTTACACGCTGTTTCTTCCCCGCGCTGCCCTCACGCCCGTTGACATACCCTTCGACGATGCGATGCGCCTGGCCATCACCGGGGGCGTAACGCGCGCACCGGAAAGCAGGAGCCTTCCGGAACAGAACGCGCCAGCAGATCCGGACTGAGTCCGGCCCAACCTCAACCAGCAGAACGGTGGACCAGGATCATGGGCAGCTTCTTTGTGAATTTCCTGCAGCTGGCGCTGCTTGCCAACGCCGGCGTGTTTCTGGCCTGCAAGCTGGTGAAGTACCCGATCCCTGATCAACGCAAGGCGATTGCCGCCACGGCCTTCGCCCTGATCTACTCGCTGCCCCTGCCCATCGGCCCCCTCATCCACCTGGCCTCTCCGGTCGCGCTGTGGATGCTGCTCAAGGACCCGGAGGTGGATACGAAAAACCGACTGCCGGTATTTCTGCTGACCTACCTGTTTGCAGCCATCCTGACCGTGCTGCTGTTCCACATGACACAGGGTTAGTTCAGGTTCATCAACAGCGCGGTCAAAAGGCCCCTGAGCACCAGGTCAGGCACAGCCTCATCGAAAAGCGCCGCGTCCGCGAACAGGCTGCTGAAGCCGCCGGTGGCAATGACCCTCGGCCGCTTGCCCTCGAAAGCATCCTGGGTGACGCCCCGCATGATTTCCCGCAGAGCACCCAGGTGACCGTAGTACAGTCCTGACTGGATACTGGCGGCCGTGCTGCGCCCCAGGCACTGCTCTGCCTTACGAATTTCGACCGAGCTGAGGCGGGCAGTCCCACGGTCCAGCGCTTCCATGGACATGCGGAGTCCCGGAATGATCACTCCGCCAAGGTAGTCCCGCCCAGCGCTGATCGCATCCACGGTCGTGGCGGTGCCCAGATCGAGCACAAGCAGGTCTTCTTCGGGATACATCTGAGTCGCTGCGATCGCGTTGGCAATACGGTCCGAGCCCACCTCGAGCGGATTGCGATAAAGAATCTTAAGGCCCGTTTTCGCCCCGGCCTTGAGCACAAACGGTGCGTGCCCGAAGTATTTTTGACAGCCGTTGCTGATGCTGTAGATCACCTCGGGAACCACGCTGCACAGGGCGACATTGCGCACCGCTTCCGGATCGAAGCCGTTCTCTCGCAGCACGCCGCGGAAAAACAGACCGTATTCATCGGACGATGCACCTTGCTTCGACGTCTTGCGGAAGGTCATGCGCAGCTGATCGCCTTCGAAAACGCCGCCGTAGATATGGCTGTTGCCAACATCAAGACAAAGGATCATGAACTTGCCCTTCCCCGCTCAGTGAGCTCCTGCACAAGCGCTGATGCCAACGCATCGGTGCCCTCCACGCTACGCCGAGCTCCCTCCCGATCCAGCACGGTGAAGGGATGGTTGCCTGCCTTGATCGACGCATAGTCATTATGGACGACCAGATCGCAGGCGCCACCGGCAAAAAGACGATCAACAGCCGCATCCCGTGCGCGGTCATCAGCGCCGACGGTCAGCTTAAACCCGACTACAGCGAGCGCCGGGTTGCAGGACCAGTCCTTGAGCCGGTTCAGCAGCTTGGGGTTGGGTTTGAGGTTCAGCTGCAGGGGGGCTCCGGAAGCCAGCTTGCGCTCCCCTGCACCACGATCGGCCTGCACGGAAAAATCACTCACGGCGGCCGCGTGAATCACCAGGTCGAAATCCTTATTGCCGAGCAGGTGCTCGAGCTGATCTGCCAGGTCATCAAAGGTCACGAAGCGCGCCTGCTGCACGCCAGACTTCGGCTTTGCGGCGCCGGCCCCGCCGAGCCAGGTCACTGCATGACCCGCCTGGGCCAGGTGGCTCGCCAGCGTCGCGGACGTGCGCCCAGTGCTTTGATTGCCGATATAGCGCACCGCGTCGATGGGTTCTCGCGTGCCACCACCGGTCACCAGCACGCGGAGCGCTTGCGGGCCGTCCGCATCCGCTGCCCCAAAACCGCTGGCTCCGGCCAGCGCGCGCTCGATGACTGCCTTGACTTCCTCCACCTCGGGCATGCGCCCGGCGCCGCTTTCACCACAGGCCAGCAGACCCTCGTCGGTCTCCAGCACCTCGATTCCCCAGCGTCGCAAGCGGGCTACGTTCTCCCGCGTTGCCGGGTAGTCCCACATGTGTGTGTTCATGGACGGAACGACAAAGTGCCGGGCGCCTCTGCCCCAGCTCGCCTGCCATAGGGTGCTCACCGCATCGTCAGCGATCCCGTTGGCCAGACGGGCAAGCAGGCTGGCGCTGGCTGGACAAACGACGATGACGTCCGCCCACTGGGCCAGGGCGATGTGGTCCATGGCATGCCCCGCTTCGAAGGTGTCATCAAACACGGGCTGTCCGCTCAGGCCTTCCAGCGTGGCACGACCCACAAAGTGCACGACGGAAGCAGTCGCTGCGACCCGGACCGTATGCCCCTCCTTCGTCCAGGCGGATATCAGGCCGGTGGCCTTTGCGCACGCAATGGAACCCGACATCATGAACAAAATCTTGGACTCAGGGCGCATGAACGTCCTCCAGGGCAATATTGTCGATCAAACGCGTGGCGCCGAGATGGGCAGCAGCCAGCCGTCGTCCGTCGAGATCACGTACGTAATCCACGTCGAAGCCGAGTCCGCCCAGTACCTTCGCGGCATCCTCGGCAGTGCGCGAGGTAGCCAGCGTGCGATGCAGGGCCGGCGCCAGGGCCGCTTCACGCGCATCGAGGCGGGCGTTTCGCGAGGACAGGGCGAGGCCAGAATCTTCACGAATGACCGGGCAGCCAACAATCGTCGTGTCGATAAAAAAGGCGTCCGCCATGCCCCGTACCAGCGACAGCTGTTGCCAGTCTTTTTCACCGAAGTAGGCGCGCTTTGCCCGTACGAGATTCAACAGGCGCAAGACCACGGTCAGCACACCATCGAAGTGTCCTTCCCGGTGGGCGCCGCACAGCGTTCGCGACAGGTCCTGCTCACTGACCCGAAAACGATAGTCATCCGGATACATGGCCTCCGGCGCGGGCATCAGCACATCGTCCACGCCCCAGCGGGCCAGCGCTTCGAGATCCGCTTCCTGCTCGGCCGGGTAGCTGTCGAGATCAGCGCGCTGGTCAAACTGGGTGGGATTGAGGAACAGGCTGACAACCGTTTGATCGTTCTCCCGCACGGAACGCTCGATCAGGGAACGATGCCCTTCATGCAAGCCACCCATGGTGGGAACAAAGCCGGGGGCCCAACGATCCTGGGTGTCCCGGTACTGTCGCCACTGCGACAGATCTCGATGGTGCTTCATGACTCAGGCCTCTTACTGGTGGTGTCATGCAGGAGGAACCGGACCGACCAGCTGGGTGCCTCCGAATAAGCGCTGCAACGCGATTGAGCGACTGAATACAACTGCGACCCTGGGGACATCGTCTGCTACCCGGCGTAGCGTTCTTCCGGGGCCGGGAACGATTCTTCACGGACGTCCTGGGCAAACTGATCCAGGGCCCCGAGGATCAGGCTCCGGCCATCCAGGTAGCGCCGCACGAACTTCGGTCGAAAGCTGTTGTTCAGACCAAGCAGGTCCTGGATCACCAGCACCTGGCCATCCGTATCCTTGCCGGCGCCAATCCCAATCGTGACGATCTCCAGCGACGCGGTGATGTCGGCCGCCAGAGATTCAGGCACACACTCCAACACAAGGGCAAAACACCCTGCTTTCTGGCAGGCCAGCGCTTCTGCTTTTAGCCGTTCCCGATCGTCGGCATTGCGCCCCTGGACGCGAAAGCCCCCCAGTTGATTGACCGACTGGGGCGTCAGGCCGAGGTGCCCCATGACCGGCACGCCCGAATCGACAATGTGGCGAACGAGTTCCTCATGCCCGCGGATGCCTTCCAGCTTGACGGCGGAGGCGCCGGCTTTCATCAGGGTTTCCACGGCATCCATCGCCGCCTGAAGGCCCTTGCGATAGGACAGGAAGGGCATGTCGGCAACGATGAAATTATCCGGCGCGCCGCGTTTCACGGCACGGACATGGTCTGCGATCGCGTCGACATCGATCGGCAGGGTGCTGTCCTGACCGTGCATGACCATGGCCGCGCTGTCGCCCACGAGTATTAGATCGACATCGGAATCGGCCACGATGCTCGCCATCGTGTAGTCGTAGCAGGTGACCATCACGACCCGCTCGTGGTTCTGCTTGCGTTCGGGAAAATTGAGTACGTTCATGATGCGTTCTGCCTCAGTTCGGGGCGTGCTTCACGCCCGTGAAAATCAATGAAGGATCGGTACAGGTCCTGCAGGCCACCGGGGCCGAGCGCGGTGAGGTTGCGTTCCAGCGTGGCCGCATCACCGCGCGCCAGCGGCCCGGTCAAGGCGCCGTCCGGGTCGGCCAGCGCATTGGCGAGGTTCTGCGCGAGGTAAGCAGCCATCACGTCCCGGGGAAGATCGAGATCGTGCTCGATGCGCGCGCCAACAGCCTGCCAGAGCATCTGCGGAAAGTTGCCCGCCACGACGCACAGGGCGTGATAAAGCCCTTTCTGCTCGGGTGAAATCGTATAGTTGGGATTGGACAAACCCGGGAACAGGTCGTTAAAGGCATACCCCTTCTCGATCATGAAGGGAATGCGCTGGTAGTCCTCGAGCGTGTAGCGGTCCCGGCCAAAGGTCATCAGCGGATGGGCACCAGCCACACCGGGCAGGCTGAGCGCACCGGCGCAATGCACGAGCCGATGTTCATGCAGAAAGCCGTAACGCCTCAGCAGCGGCGCGATCGCATCATCGGAAACGAGCAACAGGACGTGTGTTGCCCTTTTTACGGTCGCACGGAGGCGTTCTTCCGTGTTCGGTTCGTCATGGGAGTTGAGATCGCAATGAGGGTCTCGGGTCCAGCCCGTGGTGGGCAGACCTTCGAGTTGCAGGTAGTAGCGGAAATGCCGCGCCACTCGCCCGCCGCCCAGCAGGGCGTATTGGGGGGTGCTGTTCATCGGTACCTGTCCTTCGGATCAAGTCCTGTTATGCCGCCTGAGCGAGGCGGGTTCTCCAGGTCCGAGCTGCCGGTCCTCCCTATCCGCCAGCCGCTAGGGCAGGTCGAACGGGCAAGGCAGTCCCAGACGGGTCGTGCAGTATACAAGATGGGGGCATGCCGGGCTTTTTCCATTCAGGACAGGCGCTTGGTGTAAGCGGCCGTGCGTACCGATCGCTGACCGCGCGCCAGGAGCGCCAGGAGCAAACGGGGCAAACGGGGCAAACGGCAGGGACGTACGCAGAAATCCACAAGAGCTGGCGTCGCCCAAACTACTGTATATAATTACAGTCTATTAAACGGTCGTACCATGTCCCCAACGCCTCCACGCCCCAGGCCCGGCAAGCACCGGCGATCCGGCAACGCGTCGACTCCGGCCTATGCCGAACTCGTCTGCATCAGCAATTTCAGTTTCCTCGAGGGCGCATCGCACCCCCAGGAACTGGTCGCCCGCGCCGCAGAGCTGGGCTACGAAGCCCTCGCGCTGGCGGACGAGTGTTCCCTGGCGGGTGTCGTCCGGGCCTTTGAAGAAGCCGGCCGGGCTGCCGGGGCCGGCCAGCCCGTCGCGCTGATTCCCGCCAGCCAGTTCCGCCTTGAAGACAATTCACGACTGGTGCTGCTGGCCCCCACGGAAGCCGCTTACGCCCAGCTGTGTACGCTGATTACCCGGGGACGGCGACGGGCCGCCAAGGGCCAGTATCGACTCACGCGCTGTGACTATGAACAGGGCCTGGGTGCCTGCCTCGCCCTGTGGCTCCCGCGCGATGACGAGAGCGGTGAAAGCGACGTCGCCACGGCCCACTGGGTGGCCAGCCATTTTCCCGAGCGCGCCTGGCTGGCCGCCAACCTCTGCCTGGGCCCCGATGATGAAGCCCGGAAAGCACGCCTTACGATGACCGCCACGGCCGCGGGCCTGCCGATTACCGCCTGTGGCGATGTGCGCATGCACCAGCGCAGCCGGCGCATGCTCCACGATGTGCTTGCTGCCATCCGGCACGGCTGCACCGTACGGGGCCTGGGCTATCGCGCCCTGCCCTCCGGCGAGCGGCACCTGCAGTCACGTCGCGTCCTGGCGGAGCGCTATCCCGGGCGCTGGCTCGCGGAAAGTGTCCACATCGCCCGCCGCTGCGGCTTTCGCATGGACCAGCTCCGCTACCGCTATCCCCGCGAGATCGTGCCCGAGGGCATGAGCACCACTGAATACCTGCGCGCCCTGACAGAGGACGGCATCCGTACGCGCTGGCCAGAAGGCATCAATAAGGCGCTTCGCGGTCAGATCGAGCACGAACTTGAGCTGATCGAAGCGCTGAACTACGAGCCGTTTTTCCTGACGGTGCACGACATCGTAGCCTTCGCCCGCAGCGAGGGCATTCTTTGCCAGGGACGCGGCTCCGCGGCCAACTCCGCCGTGTGCTATTGCCTCGGCATCACCGAGGTGGACCCGTCACGCATGAGCATGCTCTTCGAGCGCTTCATCTCCCGGGATCGGGATGAACCGCCGGACATCGATGTCGATTTCGAGCACGAACGGCGCGAAGAGGTCATCCAGTACATCTATCGCAAGTACGGTCGCGACCGCGCGGCCCTGGCGGCAACGGTCATCAGCTACCGCCCGAAGAGCGCCGTGCGTGACGTGGGTAAGGCCCTGGGATTCAGCCTCGGTCAGGTCGATCAGCTGGCCGGTAACCTTGCCTGGTGGGATCGGCCCGATACGCTGGCCGAACGCCTGGCTGAGCAGGGTTTCGATCCGGGCAGCCTCGCAGTCCAGCAGCTGCTGCACCTGGTCCCCGTGCTGTGCGGGTTTCCCCGCCACCTGTCCCAGCATGTCGGTGGTTTCGTGATCTCCGAACAGCCTCTGGCCTGCCTCGTACCGGTGGAAAACGCCGCCATGGCGGACCGCACGGTCATCCAGTGGGATAAGGACGACCTTGAAACGCTCGGCCTGCTCAAAGTCGATTGCCTGGCCCTGGGCATGCTCACGGCGATTCACCGCTGCCTCGATCTCGTCAACCGGTACCAGGACGAGACAGCCCAAACACTGCACCCGGGCATCCGGGCGGATCAAAACGCACCCGCCGGCCGGGCCGGCCCGGCCGGCCATTCCTTTCCACTAACGCTCGCCAGCATCCCCGCCGAGGATCCGGAAACCTACGCCATGATTCAGCAGGCCGACACCATCGGGGTGTTCCAGATCGAATCTCGCGCGCAGATGGCCATGCTGCCGCGGCTGCGTCCCGCCTGCTTCTACGACCTGGTGATCGAGGTGGCGATCGTCCGCCCCGGGCCCATCCAGGGCAACATGGTGCACCCCGACCTCAAGCGCCGTCGCGGCGAGGAGGCCGTGCGCTATCCCTCGGAGGCCCTGCGCCAGGTGCTCGACCGCACCCTGGGGGTGCCGATTTTCCAGGAGCAGGTCATGCAAATCGCCATGGTGGCTGCTGGCTTCAGCGGCTCCGAGGCCGATGTACTGCGCCGTTCCATGGCCGCCTGGGCACGACGCGGTGGGCTCGAGCATCTGCATCAGCGGCTCGTCGACGGCATGCGGGAGCGTGGTTACAGCGACGAATTCGCCGAGCAGATATTCAACCAGATCAAGGGGTTTGGTGAATATGGTTTCCCAGAGTCTCATGCCGCCAGCTTTGCGCTTCTGGTTTATGTCTCCGCCTGGCTGAAACGTCATTACCCGGCTGCATTCACCTGCGCGCTACTCAACGCCCAGCCCATGGGTTTCTATCAGCCCGCGCAGCTGGTACAGGATGCTCAGCGTCATGGCATGACCGTACTGCCCGTCGACCTGCGCTACAGCCAGTGGGATTCCACCCTGGAACCCGGCCGGAACAACACACCCTGTGTCCGGCTGGGGCTTCGGCGCGTGAAGGGCTTTAACGCCAGGGCGGCGGAGCGGCTGGTGGCCGCGCGGCAGGAACGGTGCTTCCGGGATACGCAGGACCTCTGTGACCGGGCACAGCTGGACCGGCGTGAGCTCCAGGTGCTGGCTGATGCCGCGGCGCTTCGCGGCATCGCCGGTCATCGGCACCGGGCCCGCTGGGAAACCTCCGCCGTGCAGCCGGCACGGGACGACCTGTTAAGCGGTATCGACGGGCGTGACGCCCAGGACAGTCGGGGCGTTGCCGTGCGTCCGCCTTCAGCCCGCGACGACCTGGAGGCCGATTACCGCTCCACGGGACTGACCCTGGGGCGACACCCGGTGGCGTTCATCCGTGCCGAACTGCGACGCCGGCGTGCCCGGCCGGCGCGGGAGATCGTCGCCCTGCCCCATGGCACGCCCGCGCGGGCCTGTGGACTGGTTACCATGCGGCAGCGTCCACAGACGGCCAACGGGACGATGTTCATCACGCTCGAGGATGAAACGGGCACGCTCAATGTCGTGCTGTGGCCGAGGGTCTGCGAGCGTCAGCGGGCCGAGGTGCTCCGCTCGGGCCTGCTGGCTGTGGACGGCGTCCTCGAAACGGACGGCGACGTCCACCACCTGGTTGCGCAGCGGCTGCATGACTTCGATCCGCTGCTGCGCGGATTCCGTTCGCATTCGAGGGATTTTTGCTGACAGAGCACCGGCCTGTCACCGGAGGAAGAAAGGTGCCGGAGGACGCCAACCGGCACCTAACCAGAATCGGTGTCGGCTCGCGCCCCCCGGCGAGAAGTCCACCCTGGGTCGGTTGCGGACGAACCCACGGGAACGGTCTTACCACTCTCTAGCATGCAAGGTACGGGCCAACAGCACATCTCATTGAAACACCGTTCTTTTCTAAACACAGCCCGCAACCAGCGCAGGCAGAAATGGTGGTCTTCACCAAGGACTGGCGAGAATGTCAAAAACGCGTGAAGTGCATTGGTTAAGGGCTCTGCGGACGGTATAATGGCGACCCCGATTGAATCATCCCGAGACGATGACCCCCATGTCCAGACTGTTCCTCGCGGGCCTTGCGCTCG
>JBCDHO010000008.1:0-18691 GCA_038749855.1 Pseudomonadota bacterium | reverse complement strand
GTGGGAAACAAGGCACCATCTGCATCAGCCGGATCAAGAAAGTCCAGGCGAATTTCCGCCGCGGGAAAGGTCACACCGTCGAGCTCGAAGTCACCGGTCTCAGCCGGCTCACCCGCGGTCATGGGCACATGCGCCACGATGCTCTTACCGATATTGAGCTGACGGATTCGCACCACGGCCGTGCCATCCCGGGGGATTCGTGCGCTGTCGACCAGCCCAAGGCGAATGGCGGCCGAGCCTACCGCGGCCGAGAGGTTGCCGCAGTTGCCACTCCAGTCCACGAAGGCCTGGTCGATGGAGACCTGGCCAAACAGGTAGTCAACGTCATGGCCCGGGGAGTTGCTCGCCTCAAGAATGACAGTCTTGCTCGTGCTCGAGGTAGCGCCGCCCATGCCGTCGATGTGGTTGCCGTACGGGTCCGGGCTACCCACCACACGCTGCAGAAAGGCATCGCGGGCCGGTCCCGGCGCCTGCGCTGGCCCCGGCAGGTCCTGGCGGCGAAAGAAGGTGCCCTTGCTGGTCCCACCGCGCATGTAGAGCGCGGGAACGGCGATCTGCGGCCTGTGACCCATGGGCCTCAAGCCGCCCGGGACTCGAGAAAGTCCTGGGCAAAGCGCTGCAGTACACCGCCGGCGCTGTAGATCAGCAGCTCCTCTTCCGTGTCGAGGCGACACAGCACCCGAGCCTCGGCGCACTCACCGTTGGCCCGGTGAATCACGAGCGTCAGCTCGGCGCCCGGGGCCGGTTCACCGACCACGTCGAAGGTCTCCGTGCCATCGAGCCCGTGCGTGTGGCGGTTTTCCCCGCCGGTAAACTCCAGGGGCAACACGCCCATGCCAATCAGGTTCGTGCGGTGGATCCGCTCGAAGCCCTCGGCCACGATGGCCTCGACGCCGGCCAGGCGCACGCCCTTGGCGGCCCAGTCGCGGCTGGAACCCTGGCCGTAGTCCTGGCCCGCGATGATGATCAGGGGCTGGCCCCGGTCCATGTACGTCTCGATGGCTTCCCACATGCGGGTGACCTCGCCCTCCGGCTCCACGCGCGCCAGGGAGCCCTCGCGAATCTTGCCGGCCTCATCGCGCACCATTTCGTTGCGCACGCGCGGGTTCGCCAGCGTGGCCCGCTGGGCGGTCAGGTGGTCGCCGCGGTGCGTGGCGTAAGAGTTGAAGTCCTCCTCGGGCACGTCCATGGACGCCAGGTACTCGCCGGCCGCGCTGCTGGCGAGAATCGCGTTGGACGGCGACAGGTGATCCGTGGTGATGTTGTCACCGAGGATCGCAAGGGGCCGCATGCCACGCAGCGCATTCTCGCTGGCCAGCGCGCCTTCCCAGTAGGGCGGACGTCGAATGTAGGTGCTCTTCGGCCGCCAGTCGTAGAGCGGCTCGGCCCGGTTCAGCGCGTCCTTGATCTTCGCGAACATCGGGTCGTAGACCTGCCGGTACTGCTCGGGCTTCACGTGCCGGGCGACCACGGCATCGATCTCCTCATCGGTCGGCCACAGGTCCTTCAGCGTCACGGCGTTACCGTCCTGGTCGTGCCCGAGCACACCCTGCTCGATGTCGAAGCGGATCGTCCCGGCAATGGCGTAGGCCACCACCAGCGGCGGCGAGGCAAGGAACGCCTGCTTCGCATAGGGGTGTATGCGCCCGTCGAAATTTCGGTTACCGGACAGCACGGCCGTGGTGTACAGGTCGCGCTCAATGACCTCCTGCTGAATCTCCGGGTCCAGGGCGCCGGACATGCCGTTGCAGGTGGTGCAGGCGAAGCCCACCACGCCAAAACCCAGCTGCTCCAGCTCCGGCAGCAGTTCTGAATCTTCGAGGTAGAGCTGCACGGCCTTGGAGCCCGGTGCCAGGGAGCTCTTGACCCAGGGCTTGCGCAGCAGTCCGGCGCGATTGGCATTCCGCGCCAGCAGGCCCGCGGCAATCACGTTGCGCGGGTTGGAGGTGTTCGTGCAGCTGGTAATGGCGGCGATGATGATCGCGCCGTCGGGCATGCTGCCCTTCCAGTCTTCCGGCGTGTCCTCGACGACGCCCGTGATGCCCTCGGCGCCAAGGTCCGTCGTGGCCACCTTGTGGTGCGGGCTGGAGGGGCCGGCAATGTTGCGCGTCACGGCTGCGAGGTCGAAGGTGAGCACGCGTTCGTACTCGGCGGTCTCCAGTGCGTCCGCCCACAGGCCCGTGTGCTTCGCGTAGGCCTCAACCAGGGCGACGTTTTCGTCGTCCCGGCCGGTCAGGCGCAGGTAGTCGATGGTCTGCTCATCGATGAAGAACATGGCCGCCGTGGCGCCGAATTCCGGCGTCATGTTGCTGATCGTGGCCCGGTCGCCAAGGGTCAGTGCCCGGGCGCCCTCCCCGAAGAACTCGAGGTAAGCACCCACGACCTTCTCGGCCCTCAGGAACTCGGTCACGGCCAGCACGATGTCCGTCGCGGTGATGCCTGGCTGTGGCTTGCCCGTAAACTCGACGCCCACGATGTCGGGGAGGCGCATGTAGCTGGCACGCCCCAGCATCACGCTTTCGGCCTCCAGACCGCCCACGCCAACCGCAATCACACCCAGCGCGTCCACGTGCGGCGTGTGGCTGTCCGTGCCCACGAGCGTGTCCGGATAGGCCACACCGTCCACCGCGTGCACCACCGGCGACATCTTCTCCAGGTTGATCTGGTGCATGATGCCGTTGCCCGGCGGAATCACGTCCACGTTATCGAAGGCCCGCTTGGTCCAGTTGATGAAGTGGAAGCGGTCGTCGTTACGGCGGTCTTCGATGGCGCGGTTCTTAAAGAAGGCCTGGGGATCGAAGCCGGGGGCCTCCACCGCCAGGGAATGGTCAACGATCAGCTGCGTGGGCACCACCGGATTCACGAGCGACGGATCACCCCCCTTGGCGGCGATGGCGTCGCGCAGCCCGGCCAGGTCCACCAGGGCCGTCTGCCCCAGGATGTCGTGGCAGACCACGCGGGCCGGAAACCAGGGGAAGTCCCGGTCGCGGCGCCGTTCGATCAGCTGCGTGAGCGAGGCGTCGAGCGCCTCCGGCGGACAGCGGCGCACCAGGTTTTCGGCAAAAACGCGGGAACAGTAAGGCAGCCCGTCCCAGGCGCCCGGCTTCAGGCGGTTCACCGCCTCGCGGGCGTCGAAGAAGTCCAGATCGGTGCCCGGCAGGGGCTTGCGGAATTTCGTGTTCATGGCGGTGCGGCCTGGGCGGAAGCATTCGGGGTGGGAATTATCGCGTTTCTGGCTGCCGCCGTCACCGTGACGCCAGCGACAGCGGCGGCGACCGTTGCGATTCTCGGCCTTCGCGGGCAAATCCTGGCGACCCCTTGCGGTCACCGGCGGCGACTGGGCAACCGCTGTCGACCCCTGGCCTATTCTGCAGCCGTCGTGTTGCGCGCCCCGTGCATGAGTCGAATCACGCTGACGAGGTTGCCCCCGTGGAAGGTGTAGTCCGCTTCCGTGTTGACCCGGTGCACCATGACCAGGTCCAGGGAGGGATAGATGCCCAGCATGTGGATGCCCACGCCCGTGTGATAGAAGGACGGCGGCGCGGTGGCGCCCTCGTCGGGAATCAGCACGTACCAGAGCATGCCGTAGGCGAGGTCCCACTCCGCATTGCGGATGGAATAGGGCTGTGTGCTCAGCTCGACCCAGTCCGCCGGGACCAGCTGCTGCCCTTCCCAGGCGCCGCGCTGCAGCATGAGCTGGCCGTAGAGCGCCAGGTCATGGGCCGAGATGCGGAAGTGGTAGGCCGGAAACGGCGAGAGCGCACGCTCGTACTGATAGAAGGCGGTGTCGTCGTCGAGCGTTGCCGCCTCGTCCCGGGGCAGTTCCAGCGTCCGCACAGAAGCCCGCCAGTTCATGCCAAGCGGCTCAGCGATCTGCGCCTCGAATGCCTCGAAGAGGCCCTGCCTCGACTGCACCTCGTAGATGGCCCCTGCCGCGTTGAAGTCCCAGTTGTTGTAGTAGTAATGCGTGCCCGGCGCGTGGCTGCCCCGCGCCGGCCGGCCAGCCGCCATGCCCTCGGTTTCGGCAGCCGCCGGGAGATAAACGCCGGAACGCGACTTGAGCACATCCGCAAAGGTCGCCGTACGCTCCGTGTCGATCAGCGTCACACCCAGGGATTCCACATCGAGTTCCCCGAGCGTGGCGTCCAGGTCCAGGGCGCCCTCGCCCACGGCAATGCCCACAACGCTGTTCAACAGCGCCTTGCGCATGGAATGGGCAAGCAGCGGCTGGTGAATGTCGCCGAACTCGAAAAACACCTTGCCGCTCCGCATCAGCAGCATGGCGCTGCTGCCATGCTCGGCTAGGTAGGCCTCCAGTTCCGCCAGGGCCTGTGGATCGAAGCCGACTGCTTCTGGTGCGGTGCGCTCAAGTCGATCAGCGGGCGTCGCCGCCTGCAGCGGAGCAATCGGCCACAGCGTCAGGCTCAGCAGGGCGGTTAGCAAGCTGGCGAAGAGGGAAATTTGCATCAGCCGATCCGTGCGGAGGAACGCGAGATTATCGTCGCTCACGCAACAGGCGCAAAGGGTCGATGGTCACCGGGCGTAGAAGGCAAAACGCCGGTTCAACTGGCCTTCGCCTTTAAGAGATGCACGGTCTACGCGAAGCAAATTGCGGGGCAGCGACACTTTGCCCACAATAAAACGCCTTGAGCAGGAGTCCCGATGGACGTCTGGATCGAATTCATCGTCGAGGCCGCGGCTGGGCTGGTGGGCGTGTTTGCCGGTGCGGCCCTGGCCCTCTGGGCCGATCGACGGGCACGCCGGCACCGGGCCGAGGAAGAACAGGCGCGCCTGGAAGATAACCTCGCCAGTTCCCGCCGCCTGGTCATCTCCAGCGTCGTCAAGAACACCTCCGAGGCCAAAAAGCTGGTCCAGACACTCAATAGTGGTGACGATCAGTACCTGTTTCGCGTCACCATGGAAAACGCGGTTTGGGAGGCCACGCGAGCCCAGTTCGTCCGGCTGGCCTCCGTGGAGGAACGCGTGCTGCTAACGCGATTCTTCGACCACGTCCGCCGCCTTGGCCGTCTGATTGAGTTTCATCGAAACGTCCGCGCCGACCTGGATGTACAAGGCGCCGCACCGGAGCAGTCCGATCGGCAACTCGTCGACGACCTCCGGAAGCGGCTCAAGGAGGTCGCCAGCGACATCCGAATCGATGGTCTCGTGATCGTGACAGACCTCGGTGACGACATGCATAAGCGCTTGCTTGGCATCAAGGTCGAGACGGAAGCGCCCGTAGATTCCTGAGCGCTATCTCCTAGTATTAAGGCTGACACCCTGCAAGCGAGAAAGGCCGTGCCCCAGTACCTGATCGAACGACACCTCCCCGGCGTTGAAAACATGTGCCCGGAAGAGCTTCAGTCCGTCGCGCGACGTTCCAACAGCGCGCTTGCGGATTTGGGTGGCGAAATCGTGTGGATCCATAGCTATGTCGTCGATGGAATGACCTATTGTGTTTACACGGCACCGGATGAGGAACTGCTGCGCGAGCATGCCCGGATGACGGGTTTTCCCTGCAACAAAATCCGCGAGGTCCGCGAACTCATTTCACCTGCGACCGCTGAAGGCTAACGGCTGGCGTCACGCACTGTTAAAAGCCTACGGGCCCTCACCGGAATCGCTGGGCTTATGGGCGCCTTACTTGACACTCTTGGGGGCACTCCGGGGGCACTCCGGGGACGCTCTGAGGGCGTTCCAGGGGCGTTCCAGTTCAAGCAACACCCTCGACAGACCCGTCGGAATTGAGGCGTACACGCAGGGCCTGCGGTGACTTGGGCAGACCAGGCATGCGGAGAATCGTCCCGGTCAGGGCCACGAGAAAACCGGCGCCGGCGCTGACCTGCACATTGCGCACGGTAATTTCGAAGCCTTCTGGCCGTCCCAGCAGCGCCGGGTTGTCGCTCAGGGAAGCGGGCGTCTTAGCGATGCACACGGGCAAGCGGTCCAGGCCGGCGGCCGCGAAATCGGCCAAATCCTTTTCCGCTTCCTTGGTGAAGACCACGCCACTGGCGCCGTAGATGGCCCGCGCCACCTTTGAAATTTTCTCCGGCAGCGGATCGTCCGCTTCGTAGGCGAAGCGCAGGGGTTCGTTGTCCTGCACCGAGGCGATGACCTCGCGGGCCAGGTCCGCGGATCCGGGGCCGCCTTCCGCGAAATGACGAGATTCGGCAACGCGGTAACCGGCGGCTTCCACATGAGCGCGGATCACAGCGATCTCCTCGTCCGTGTCGGCCGCGAAGCGATTGATGGCCACCACGGGCTTCTTGCCAAACACGGCGGCGCTTTCCAGGTGCTTGTCGAGGTTGGTCAGGCCCGCGGCGACGTGCTCCGGCGCCGGCGTCTCCAGCGCATCCCGCGCCTGTCCTCCATGTGATTTCAGGGCACGGACCGTGGTCACAAGCACCACGGCCGCCGGGTCCAGGCCGCCGGCCCGGCACTTGATGTCGAAAAACTTTTCCGCGCCCAGGTCGAAGCCGAACCCTGCCTCGGTAATGGCCCAGTCCGCATGGTGCATGGCCATGCGCGTGGCCAGGAGCGTGTTACAGCCGTGGGCAATGTTGGCAAAAGGGCCGCCGTGAACGAATACGGGCACCCCCTCGAGGGTCTGGACCAGGTTCGGGTACATGGCGTCCTTGAGCAGCGCCAATAGCGCGCCGGTGATCTTCAGCGCACCGGCCCGGACCGGCTCACCGTCGTAGCTGAATCCCAGCAGGATGTTGTCAAGGCGCTGCGCCAGGTCGTCGAGGTCCCGGGACAGGCACACGATGGCCATGATCTCCGACGCCGCCGTGATGTCGAAGCCCCCCTCGCGCGGCACGCCCTGCATCTTGCCGCCCAGGCCCATGACGATGTTGCGCAGGGCCCGGTCGTTCATGTCCATGACCCGGCGCCAGAGCACGCGCCGCGGGTCCAGGCCATGCGGGTTGCCCTGGAACAGGCTGTTGTCGAGCATGGCGGCGATCAGGTTGTTGGCCGAGGTGATGGCGTGGAAATCCCCGGTGAAGTGCAGGTTGATGCGGTCCGCCGGCACCATCTGCGCATAGCCACCGCCCGTGGCGCCCCCCTTGACCCCGAAGCAGGGCCCGAGCGAGGGCTCGCGCAGGGCGATGGCGACCGACTCCCTGATGGCCTGGAACCCCTGGCCCAGGCCGATGGAGGTCGTGGTCTTGCCTTCACCCGCCGGCGTCGGCGTCGTGGCTGACACCAGGATGAGCTGTCCCTTGCGCTGCGTAGGCTCGGCCAGCGCGTCCGCGTGAATCTTGCACATGTCCGTCCCGAACGGCATCCGATGCTTCGGGTCGATGGCGAGGGCATCGGCAATCTCGCCGATGGGCTTGAGCGCCGCGGCGCGTGCAATCTCGTGATCGGACAGCATGGGTTCTCCTTGAGCGTTTCTTCTGGTGTCTCGTGTTGGCGTCTGAACCGCAAGACTCCGACGTGCGGGCAAGCGCTTTTTCTTACGTTGCTTCCTGTTCCCTGCCTGACCTTTGCTTTGGTATCACGGCACTCACAACAGGTCGGCGTAGGCGAGGAAAGGAACCACATCACCGGCCTCGATGTCCCGGCCCGGCGCCTGCACAGCCAGGCCGTCACCCCAGCTGGCGGAGAGCAGGACGCCGCTGGACTGGTTGGGATAGCGCTCCAGCCGACCATCAGCCCGGCGCACCCGCAGGAATTCCTCGCGCGGACCGCCGCGCTTACTGAACGCGGCAGGAATCTCAAGGGGCCGCCATGAGACATCGCTACGGCCCTGGCAGTCGAACAGGAAGGGCCTGGCGACCACCAGGGCCGTGACCAGGGCGGACGACGGGTTGCCGGGCAAGCCAATAAAAGGCGTCTCGCCAATCCTTCCGAAGGCCAGGGGCTTGCCGGGCTTCATGGCGATCTTCCACAGCGCCAGCGCACCCAGCCGTTCGATGACCGCTCGGACGTGGTCTTCCTCACCGACGGACACGCCGCCCGTTGAGAGGACGACATGGGCGCGCTCCGCCGCCGCTTCGAACACCGCTGCGATCGCGTCCGGCGTGTCTTTGGCGATTCCCAGATCGACCACCTTGAAGCCCCAGGACTCCAGGAGCCCGCGGAGCAGGTAGCGGTTCGAGTTGTAGATCTGTCCGGGGGCGAGCTGCTCGCCGGGCTCGCGCAGCTCATCGCCCGTGGAAACGATTGCCACGCGCAGGCGCTCGAAAACCGGGACCCGCTCAATGCCGATGGAGGCCAGCAGCCCCAGCTCCTGGGGGCGCAGGCGGCAGCCCGGGTGCACCACCTCACGGCCCCGGGCAATGTCTTGGCCCTGCGGCCGAATATTGGCGCAGCGGTCTGGCAGCCTGGTTAACAGCACGGCCTCCTCTGAGGCCTGGGTGTGTTCCTGGATCACCACCGTGTCTGCACCGTCCGGAATCTCTGCGCCGGTAAAAATCCGCGCAGCGGTTCCCGGCTCCAGGGGCGCCGGGGCGCTGCCCGCCGTGATGCGCTGACTCACCGGCATCGGCGCTGTCTTTCCCGGCCACTCGTCGAAACGCAGGGCGTAACCGTCCATGGCGCTGTTGTCCGCCGGCGGCACATCGAGCTCGGAAACGATCGGCTTTGCCAGCACACGACCACCGGCCTTGACCAAGGGCACCCGCTTAACGCCAACGCAGCGCTGCGCGGAAGCCCGAAGTTCATCGATGGCCTCGCGGGCACTCCGCATCAGGCGGAATCCACGGCCGATGTCTGACCAACAAAATTACAGGGCCGGTGCCGGCTGTCGAGCTGTTCATGCAGGATCCGCGTCCAGGCCGTCCGACAGGCCCCGGTGGACCCGGGCATGCAGAACACCATGGTTCGGTTCGCCAGGCCCGCAAGGGCCCGGGACTGGATCGTCGAGGTGCCGACATCCTCCAGCGACACCTGTCGGAACAGCTCCCCGAAACCGTCCACGAGCCGGTCGAACAGGGGTGCCAGCGCCTCGGGTGTGGAGTCGCGGGCCGTCATGCCCGTTCCTCCCGTGGTCAGCACCACATGCACAGACGGATCAGCGATCCAGGCGGAAACGATCGCCCGCATGCCATAGACATCATCTCGGCACAGCTGGCGGTCGGCGAGCCGATGGCCGTCGGCCTCCAGCAGTTCGACCAGCGTGTCGCCGGAAGTGTCATTGTCAAAGCTACGCGTGTCGGAGACGGTCAACACGGCAATGTTCACGGGGATAAAGGGAAGCTCGGCGTGGGCCATGATCGAATTAAGTTCCTCAGTGGTTACCCGGGTCCATCGTTGACGAGGTCGTTATCCAGCGCTCCGCACGGGCCAGGTCGTCGATGTCGTTCACGTTGAAAAACGGGGGCGCCGTTCCGACCGACGAGGCCGGCCAGTCCACCACCGTGTGGGGCAACCGGTGCATCACGTCCAGCAGCCCGGCACCGCCCCGCTCGGCGAGCGCCTGATCAACCGCCGCCAGCGCGTCACTGCGCCAGGCCGCAAAGGTCGGCTGCAGCTGTCCCAGCATCCGCGGCACGCGCACCAGCACGTCCCGGGGTGTCGCCGCCCGGAGGCGCGCCACCAGGTTATCTGGCAGAAACGGCGCGTCGCAGGGCGCCAGCTGCAACCATCGCTCTGCTCCATCCGAGGCGGGTTCGGTGGTCGCCAGTGCCTGCAGGCCGGCCTGCAGCCCGGCCAGCGGTCCCCGAAAGCTCGGCACCGCATCATACAGGCAGCGGACCCCCAGCTCATCGAGACCGTCGTGGCCCGCACCCACGGCCAGCGCGAGGTGATCGACCTGCGGTGCCAGCCGCTCGAGAACCGTCGCGATCATGGGACGTCCGCTCAACGGACGAAGTGCTTTGCACCCCCCGCCCATGCGACGGGACTCGCCGCCCGCAAGCACCAGACCGAACACGGTAGCGGCAGAGTAGTTGCGCGGCCCCGGGATCGGGTCGACCAGGGCCAAAGGGCTCACGTTCCCCCAGGCTCCGGCAGCTGCTTGACCGCGGCCATGGCCAGGTCAGACAGCCCGGCGCCACCGGCGCGCACATGGTCGCGAATCATTGCGCGCATAACCGGCGCCCAGAAACGCTGCAGGTGCGCCGCGATGCGCGCTTCCGCATCGGCATTGAAGGCCAGGTTGCGGGCGATGTCATTCGCCATCTGCACCAGGTGTTCGAGTTCTCCATCGCTCATGCGGTTTCCTCGCTGCCGCAGATGCGGTGCCGGCCCGTGTAGGCATTGTGCCGTCCCGGCCGGGCGAAACCCACCAGGCTCAGGCCACTTTCGCCGGCCAGCTCGATGGCCAGGCTGGTGGGTGCGGACACCGCCGCCAGCAGCTCCACGCCGCTGAAGGCCGTCTTAAGTACCATCTCGTAGCTGGCCCGGCTGGAGACCAGGAAAAAACCGCGCGAGGCATCCTCCCCGGCCATCGCCAGGGCGCCCACCAGCTTGTCGAGTGCGTTGTGGCGACCGACGTCTTCGCGGGCCAGGCCGATTTCGCCCTGGTCATCACACCAGGCGGCACAATGAACGGCGCCAGCGGCGGCCTGCAGCGGCTGGTGCGAGGACAGGGCCTCAACGGCCCGCTGCAGCGCCTCGTGCGTGATTCGCAGGTGATCACCGACCGCCGCCGGATAGCGCACGGCCTGCTGCAGGGACTCGGCGCCGCACAGGCCACAGCCGGTGCGGCCCGTCAGGTTGCGGCGCTGGCCGGCGACCCGCTCCGCCGCCGCCTCGCTCACCGTCATGGCAAGCTCCAGCCCGGCGTCCCGGGGAATCACCCGGACCGCAAGCAACTCATCGCGGTCTTGCAACAGCCCTTCTGTTAGGCCAAAACCCAGCGCGAAGGCTTCGAGGTCCATGGGCGTGGCCATCATGACCACGTGGGACCGACGGTTGACGGTCAAGGCCACCGGCACCTCAGTGGCGACTAGGTCCTCGTCGCGCGCTTCACCCTGGCCAGTGCGCCAGCGCGCCAGCGGCGCTGCGACCAGGACCTTCATCGATGACGATGCACGGGCAGTCCGACCTCAGTCCTTGCGCGCCGCTGCGAGCAGGGACTCCTGTTTCTTCGTGAACTTGCCATAGCGTCGCTGCCACTCGGACGGCTGGGTCACGCGCGTGACCTGCACAGCGGTCACCTTGTATTCGGGACAGTTGGTGGCCCAGTCCGAGTTCTCAGTGGTCACCACGTTCGCGCCCGTCAGCGGGAAGTGGAACGTCGTGTACACGACGCCGGGTTGCACGCGCTCTGTGACGCGGGCCCGCAGTACCGTATCGCCTGCCCGGCTCTCGACGCCCACCCAATCACCATCGCGAATGCCCCGAAACTCGGCGTCAGACACGTGCAGTTCAAGCACGTCCTCGCCGTGCCAGCGGGAGTTCTCTGTGCGGCGCGTCTGGGCGCCCACGTTGTACTGGGACAGGATGCGTCCGGTGGTCAGCAGCAGCGGGAAGCGCCGCGTCGTGCGCTCCTCGGTGGGCACATAGCCGGTAATCGCGAAGTATCCCTTGCCCCGCACCATTTCCGTGGCGTGCATGGTCGGTGTGCCCGCGGGCGCCGCGTCATTGCACGGCCACTGGATACTGCCCAGCTCGTCGAGCCGGTCATAACTCACGCCGGCAAAGGTCGGTGTCAGCGCGGCGATCTCATCCATGATCTCCGACGGATGCGCGTAGTTCATGGGATAACCGAGCGCGTTCGACAGCAGCTGCGTAACCTCCCAGTCCTCGTAGCGCGCCAGGGGCTCGATGACCTTCCGCACCAGGGAGATGCGCCGCTCGGCGTTGGTGAAGGTGCCGTTCTTTTCGAGGAACGACGAACCGGGCAGGAAGACATGGGCGTAGCGGGCCGTTTCGTTGAGGAACAGGTCCTGCACGATAAGGCACTCCAGGGAGCGCAGCGCGGCGTCCACGTGGTGCGTATTCGGGTCCGACTGGGCCACGTCCTCGCCCTGGCAGTAGAGCGCCTTGAAGCGCCCGGCCACGGACGCGTCAAACATATTGGGAATGCGCAGCCCCGGCTCCGGCTGCAGCTCAACGCCCCAGGCGTCCTCGAACAGACCACGGACGGCCGGATCTGACACGTGCCGATAGCCCGGCAGCTCGTGCGGAAAGGAACCCATGTCGCAGGAGCCCTGCACGTTGTTCTGGCCACGCAGCGGGTTCACGCCCACGCCCTCGCGGCCCAGGTTGCCGGTCAGCATCGCCAGGTTCGCAATGCCCATGACCATGGTGGAGCCCTGCGTGTGCTCGCTCACACCAAGGCCGTAGTAGATGGCGCCGTTGTCCGCCTGCGCATACAAGCGGGCGGCAGCGCGCAGCTGGTCCGCGGGGATACCGGTCACCTCGGCCAGGGCCTCGGGCGAGTTCTCGGGCTGGAGGATGAAATCACGCCAGGCTTCGAAGGCCGGGACCTCGCAGCGCGCACGGATGAAGTCGAGGTCCTCGAGCCCCGCATCGAGAATCGCGTGGGCCATGGCGTTGGCAAAGGCCACGTTCGAGCCCGGACGCAGCTGCAGGTGATGGTCTGCCTTGACGTGCGCGCCGCTGACCAGCTCGATTTCGCGCGGGTCGACCACGATCAGCCCGGCGCCTTCCCGCAGGCGTCGCTTCAGACGTGAGGCGAAGACCGGGTGCGCATCGGTTGGGTTGGCGCCGATGATGACCACGCAATCGGCCTTGGCTACGGAGGCAAAGGCCTGAGTGCCGGCCGACTCACCGAGCGTGGTTTTCAGTCCATAGCCCGTCGGTGAATGGCAGACCCGCGCGCAGGTGTCCACGTTGTTGTTGCCAAAGCCAGCCCGCACCAGCTTCTGCACGAGGTAGGTTTCCTCGTTGCTGCAGCGCGAGGAGGTGATGCCGCCGACGCTGTCGCGCCCATACTTGGCCTGGATTGTCTTCAGGCGATCTGCGGCAAAGGCAATGGCCTCTTCCCACCCTACTTCGCGCCAGGGTTCATCAATGGAATCGCGGATCATAGGGCTCGTGATCCGGTCCGAGTGCGTGGCGTAGCCCCAGGCAAAGCGGCCCTTGATGCAGGCATGGCCTTCGTTGGCCTGGCCGTCCTTCCAGGGCGTCATGCGCACGACCTGGTCATCCTTGAGCTCAGCGCGGAAGCTGCAGCCGACACCGCAATAGGCGCAGGTGGTGAGCTGGTAGCTGTCCGGCGTTCCGGCCTCGACGACGGCTTTTTCCTGCAGTGCGGCCGTGGGACAGGCGTCCACGCAGGCGCCGCAGGAAACGCACTCGGACTCCATGAAGTTATCCAGCTGGCTGGCAGCGATTACGGAATCAAAGCCGCGGCCGGACACGGTCAGGGCAAAGGTGCCCTGAATGTCTTCGCAGGCGCGGACGCAGCGGTAGCACACGATGCAGGATGCCGGGTCGAAGCGGAAATAGGGGTTGGACTCATCGACCGGGAGGTCCTGGTGGTTGCGGCCCCCGAGGTCGTAGCGGGATTCGTTAACGCCCAGGTCCGCGGCAATATCGAGGAGCGCGTTCTCCAGCCCTTCTTCCGGACGGTGGTCCGACAGGTAGAGCTCGATGACGTTACGGCGCAGCCGCTGCACCTTGTCCGAGCCCGTCTGGACGACCATGCCCTCCTCCACGGGCGTCGTGCAGGAAGCCGGCGTACCGCGGCGGCCCTCGATCTCGACCAGGCAAACGCGGCAGGAGCCAAAGGCATCCAGGGAATCGGTGGCGCATAGCTTGGGAATATCGATGCCGGCCAAACCGGCGGCGCGCAGCACAGACGTACCCGCCGGTACGCTGACCGGCTGGCCATCGATCATGAGTGCGACCGCCTCGCCATCGGCCGGCGGCGTCCCGAGGTCGGGCTGCGGCTCATAGGGGCGCAGGGGAATCACGGCCGGCGATGGACCCGCGCCCCCGGTGTTCGTCGCGCTGTATGTTGGGGAATTGATTGGATTACTCATAGGACCCACCTGGCCCGACAGGGCGCTGGAAGTCTTCCGGAAAGTGTTTCAGGGCACTGCGCACCGGCGCGGGTGTCAACCCGCCCATGGCGCAGAGGGAGCCGTCGACCATGGTGTCGCACAACTCATCGAGCAGTTCGAGGTGCAGCTCGGGCTGATCGCCGGCGCGGATACGATCGATGATCTCCACGCCCCGCACGGAGCCCACACGGCAGGGCGTGCACTTGCCACAGGACTCGATGGCGCAGAACTCCATGGCGAAGCGCGCCATACCGCTCATGTCGACGGAATCGTCGAAGACCACGATGCCCCCGTGACCGAGCATGCCACCGACCGCTGCGAAGGCCTCGTAATCGAGGGGCGTTTCCAGCAGCGCGGCGGGCAGATAGGTGCCGAGGGGGCCGCCCACCTGGATGGCGCGGATCGGGCGGCCACTGTGGGTACCGGCGCCGAAACCATCCACCAGTTCGCCGAGGGTCTGGCCATAGGGCACCTCCACCAGCCCACCGCGGCGAATGTTGCCCCCCAGCTGGGCCGTGAGCGTGCCCCGGGAGCGTCCCGTCCCGTGCGCCTCATAGGCATCTGCACCACTGGCGAGAATGGTACTCGCGGCGGCCAGGGACAATACGTTATTTACCACCGTTGGCTTGCCGTGAAGCCCCTCGATGGCCGGCAGCGGCGGCTTGTAACGCACCAACCCACGCTTGCCCTCAAGGCTGTCGAGCATGGAGGTTTCTTCACCGCAGATATAGGCGTTGGCCCCGAGTCGCAGTTCGATGTTGAAGGTCTTGCCGCTGCCCAGCACATCGTCACCGAGCACCTGTTCCTGCCGCGCCAGGGCCAGCGCCGCGTCCATTACCGCCCTGGCGCGCGGGTACTCCGAGCGCAGGTAGATCAGCCCTTTCGTCGCGCCCACCGCCAGGCCAGCAATGGCCATGCCCTCGATCAGCTGGAAGGGATCGGCTTCCATGAGCAAACGATCGGCAAAGGTGCCCGAATCGCCCTCGTCCGCGTTGCAGCACACATACTTCTGGTCGGCCGGCGCATCGAGCACGGTCTGCCACTTGATCCCCGTGGGAAAGGCAGCGCCCCCCCGACCACGCAGGCCCGAGGTCTTGATCTCATCGACGATGCCCTGGGGGGACAGGGTCAGCGCGCGCTGCAGCCCGGCCACGCCACCCTGGGCTCGGTAATCGGCCAGCGACAGGGGGTCGCCAATACCCACCCGCGCGAAAGTGACGCGGGTTTGCTGGGCCAGCCAGGGCAGGTCGTCCACATCGCCCAGGGCCAGGGGATGCTCACCGGCATTCGGGAAACCCGCCGCCATAAGCTCGCCCACGTCCTCGGGGGACACAGGTCCAAAACCACGCCGACCCTGTTCGTCTTCAACTTCCAGAAGGGGTTCGAGCCAGTAGGCACCGCGTGATCCGTTCCTTACGAGCTCGATGGGCATGCCGTGGCGCGACGCTTCCACGACGACCGTCCGGGCGACGGCGTCGGCGCCCAGGGCGGCTGCCGTTGTGTCGGCAGGCACATAGATCTGCAGCGTCATGGCGACGCCTCCGGCGCTGTACCACCCGCTCCGCCTTCGTCGGATTCGCGGTGCCGCGCCGGTTGCTGTTCGTCCGTTCCGTCGTCCGCGCAAGCTTCAAGGAGCGCATCAAAGTGTTCCGGTGTCACCCGCGCGTGGACATCGTCCTCAATGCGCAGGGACGGGGCGCAGGCACAGTTGCCCAGGCAGTACACGGGTTCGAGGGAGAAACGACCGTCTGCCGTGGTCTCGTGGTAGCCAATACCAAGCGTCGCCTGGATGTGCGTCTCCAGGGCCTGGACGCCCATGGCCTGGCAGGCTTCGGCGCGGCACACCTGGATCACCAGTCGGCCTCCCGGCTCGGAGCGATAGTCGTGATAGAAATCGATGACGCCCTGGATTTCGGCGCGGGAACGATTCAAGGCGGCGGCGATCGACGGCACGGCCTCCGGCGGAATACAGCCGAGGGCGGCCTGCACGGAATGCAGGATCTCCAACAGGGCTTCAGCCCGACGCCCGTGAGCCGCGAGCGCTTCTTGTACCGTCAACTCAAGTTGACTGTGCATCGGTGTTCCACCCACAACGCGATGGACGGCCTTCCAGTGTAGTGCCGCCGGTCGCGGGGGTACAGCGCGCCTATGGGTCAGGAGAACGTGCTCCCGACAGCCAAACGGCTCCAGCGCTGGCGTCCGCTGCGTCCCATCGGGCCGCGTAGCGCGTTCGCGTCACTCTTCGGCGTCTGCCAGCGCCTCGCAGAGCGCCGCGCTTTCTTCCACGGGCCGCCGCAGCGGGATCACACCGCTGACCACCGGCTGGGTCAGCTCGTAGAGCAAAAACGCCTCATCACAGTTGAGCCAGAGCAGGCGCATGGTGCCGATCGGACCGTCGACCTCTGGCGCCGGTTCTACCTGGTCGAAGAGCCCGCCAGACGTCAGGAAGACCTCCAGCTCCGCCGTGTCATTGCTGTAAGGGCCCTGGGCCGTCAGCCAGCGGTGTCCGGGCCAGCCGAGGTTGGCCTCAAGCGCCTCGTCCGGCAGGTTGATGTCATAGGTAAACCAGGCCACGAACATCGTCCCGTTGTCCGGAAAGGCGTTGATAAACAGGCCCTGCCCCGGCGTTACCGGGTTGAACCAGGCATCGTTCATACCCGGATTGATGGCCACCGGGAAAGCGGCCGGGTCTTCATAGCGGTAGGCGGCGCCAGCACTGGGCGCCGCATTGTCCGTCTGGTCGCCGTTGATCCGATTGCTGCTGCTTTCCTCGCCGCTGGCGCCGATCAGCAGCTCACCACCGGCGAAGGCCAGGGAAATGCCAAAGCGATCGCCCCGGTCCGTGTTACTGGCCTTCAGGTATTGCCCGAGCATCCAGCGCTGACCGACCCGGTTAAAGGACCAGGCAGCGCCCGAATCACTGGCGCCGTTGTTGCTGTCGTCACCGTCCACACCGGTGGCATTACTGTCCTCGCCGATGGCGCTGACGACGATCCGTACCCGGTCCAGGGCCACGGCACTGCCAAAAGCGTCGTCAAAATCCGGGTTCGAAGACTTGAGGTAGTCCACGCCGAACCATTCGCGCCCGTCCCGAATAAAGGTGTAGGCGGCGCCCGCGTCCTGGCGCAAATCGTCAAATTCGCCGTTCACACCCGCTGCGCTGCCGTCCTCACCGATGGCACCGACCACGACATCCAGCTCGCCGATGGCCACGGAGGTGCCAAACAGGTCACCGGGGTCCGTGTTGAAGGGCTTCAGGTAGACGGACTGGGACCAGCGGCTTTCATTGCGGCGGAATACGTAGGCTGCACCGGAATTCAGGGCAAAGTTGTTGCCGCCATCGCCGTCCACGCCGATCGCGTCGCTGGACTCGAAGGGCGCACCGACGACGACGAAGTCTCGATGGATGTCGACGACACTGCCGAAGCGGTCTCCGCCGCCAGTGTTGAAGGGCTTGAGGTAGGCCTGCTGGGACCAGCGCGACCCGTTGCGCTGGAACAGATAGGCAGCACCCGAGTTGAGGAAGCTGTTGTTCGACTCGTCCCCATTGATGTCCGTCGCATTGCTGTCCTCATCCGGCGCCCCGACGACGATCATCTCACCGTAGATGGCCACCGTGGTGCCAAAGCGGTCGCGCGGGTCCGTGTTTGAGGCCTTAAGGTAGGCGCGCTGCTGCCAGCGCCCGCCGATTCGTTCGAAGACGTAGGCGGCGCCCGAATTGCTGTACGTATTGTCGCTCTGCACGCCATCGATGCCCGTGGATGCGCTGTCTTCCTCCGGTGCACCGACCACCATCAGGTCGCCGTCGAGGGCCACGGCCCAGCCGAAGCGGTCGCCGGCTTCCGCGTTGGAGGCCTTGACGTAGGCATCGAGTCGCCAGCGGTTGTTGTCACGGACGTAGATATAGACTGCCCCGGCGTCGCGGGCGTTGTTGTCGAGCTGGTTGCCGCCGATGCCGAGGGCGGCGCTGTCCTCGAGGTAGGCGCCAACCACCATCGTGTCGCCAGACAGGGCAACCGCATGACCGTACTCGTCGCCGCGATCCGTGTTCGATGCCTTGAGGTAATCCGTGCCGCGGAAGCCGTTGACCTGGGCAGAGGCACTGGCCGCGACGCCCAGGCCAAGCAGCAGTGCGCCAAGCTGCAGGCGCGTGGAAAGACGATGAGTGGCAAAGCGTGTCACGACGGGCCTCCGGTGATTGAGCGGCCAGTCTAGCAGCCGGCGATGACATCGGCCCGCCATCGCTTAACGCACCCAGGGGCCTGACCTATACTGGCCTCCGTTGTATACGACGCCTTCTCGCGAAGACTCTTCTATGGCGCGAATCCTGATGGTCCTGTGGCGCAGCCGCAGCCGCAACATGGCCGCATTGACCCTGGGCCGGCGACTGGTCATTGAGGGGCACGAGGTCACCGTGGCCAGCCCCGAGGACATCGGCGAACTGGTGGAGGCCTCGCAGCTGCCTTATCACGCCTGGCGAAGTGTCATCGCACCGGTCCAGCCATGGCGAACCCGGAATGGCATGCTCAGCCTCCCACTTGACCTGGCGAAAGCCCTGAGCACCTGGCGTGCCCGACGCCGCGCACTCGTCGACGCATCGGCCTTGAAGCAGGCCCGCGAAGCGCTCGAAGCGCTGCGGCCCGACCTGGTGCTCTGCGACATCGAGCTGCCCCAGTTCACAATCGTCGTAAGCGCTGCCGGCTTTCGCGTGGTGCAGATTGATCGTTCAGCGGATCTTACCCAGGCCGAGGGCGTGCCCCCGATAC
>JBCDHO010000007.1:0-18920 GCA_038749855.1 Pseudomonadota bacterium | reverse complement strand
CAGGAGTGCGACGTCCAGTGCGGCAGGATCGAGCTGGTGTACGCGCGGTGTGAGCAGGCCCGGCACCCAGCCCTGGACCGGACAGGCCCAGCCTTCGAGACGACGAAGCGCCTGGTCCAGGCTGGCCGGATCGTCGAGCGCGTGCCAACCCACCAGGAAGCGGCAATAAGCAGCCGGCGGCACCGGCTTCGCGGTCTGGCGGCGACGCTCGCGGCTGTAGCGATGAATTCGGGCCAACAGGCGACGCTCGCACCACAGATCACTGACATCGGGCTGTTCCATGCGCACCGCGTAGCCCTGCCCCTGCAGACGCAGGAGTGCCATGTCCACGGCCTCGGGCGCCACAGCAAAGGCCCGCACCAGCGTATCGCGTCGGATGGGACCACAGCCGGCCAAGCGGTCGCGCATGAGCGCTGCCAGCGCTTCTTCCGGATCGTGGTCTCGCTCCGTGCCGGGTGTCGATGCCAACGCAGGTTTGAGTTCGGCTTCGGGATGCAGGGCCCGCCATTCCGACAGCCGCTCCGCCGCAACCCAGAAGCGCTGTTCCGCCGGCCCGAACAGACAGGCAGCGCGGTGGTCTTCTCGAAGTGCTTCGAACCAGACCGGCCATCGCTGCGCGTTACCGGGTGCGCCGGTCAGGGAATTGCCCGTTGTGAACTCCGCCTGGCACAAACCACCAAACTGCACGAGCATGTCGTGCAATTCATCCGGATTCCGGGGATGCATCCAGGCTTCATCCCGTACCTGGTCCCGGGCAGCGCGGCTCACGATGCGCAGCGTATCCGCACTGCCGAGATCGGCCGGACCGCCGCCAATGGCCCGCGTCCTGCGTTCTTCGGCCTCACCGTCGTCCAGAAAGGCATAGGGCCTGGCATTGATGACTTCCTGGGCCAGGGGCGAGGGTCCGGTCAGATCAGCGGTTACCACCTCGATGGCATCTTCGCCCACGCGCTCAAGCACCTCGACCAGACCGTCGATGTCCATGGTCTCGCGCAGACAGTCGCAAATGGTCTGCTGAACCAGGGGATGATCGGGCACCTCCCGATGTCCCGTCAGGTTCTCGGCGCAGGCAATCTGGTCCGGAAACACCACGGAGACAAGATCCTCCGCCTGGTTGCGTTGCCACTGGGCCGGCAGGCGTTTGCCGTTGCGCATGCGCTGGACGGCCAGGGCGATGGTGGCGTTCCAGCGCCAGCGTGCTTCGAACATGGGCGCATCGAGCAGCGCTTGCACGAGCGTGGGCTCCACCGATTCCGGTTTGAGGTAGCCCATGACCTCCGCGAGGTCAAAGCTGTGCGTTTCGCCGAGTGACAGGATCAGGCAGTCTTCAAGCGCAGCGGCCTGGAGTTCGAAGTTGAATTGCCGGCAAAAGCGCTTGCGCAGGCTCAGGCCCCAGGCCCGCATGATTCGTGAACCCAGCGTCGCATGCAGCACCAGGTGCATATCGCCCGTGTCGTCGAAGAACCGTTCGAGAATCACACGCTCGCGCGTTGGCAGGCTTCCCAGCGCCTGCCAGGCAGCGTGCAGGTAGGCCACGAGCTGTTCCGCCGCGGGTTCCTCGAACCCTTCATCCACGAGGGCGTCGAAGGCCCGCTGAGGCCCACCGACCGCGAAAAATCCGATCAGGGTTTCGCGCAGCTGTGAGACCGCTTCGCTGAGCTCATCGCTGCGGCCCGGCCGGTCCCCGAACCAGAACGGCAGTGTCGGCGGTTCGCCATGTGCGTCCTCTACCAGCACCCGGCTCTGGTCAGTCTTGAGAATGCGATAGCTCGCGTTGCCCAGCTGAAAAATGTCGCCCGGCACGCTGTCAAAGGAAAAGTCCTCGCCCAGTGAGCCGATGCGCTGCCCGCCGGGCATCAGGATCACGTCATAGTCAAACTGGTCCGGAATGGCTCCGCCGTTCTGCAGTGCGGTGAGTCGGGCGGCAGGCCGCGCACGGAGGCGACCGTTCACCGCGTCATGAAACAGCCAGGCGCCCCGGCGCCCGCGCCGCGTCGTATAGCCCTCAGCGAGCATGGAAATCACCGCCAGGAAATCCGTTTTCCGGAGCGATCGATAAGGCCAGGCACGGCGAAAGACCTCGAACAGCGCATCGGTGCGCCACTCGCGGGCGCTCACTTCGGCAACGACCTGCTGCGCCAGCACATCCAGGGGCGCCTCGTTGAAGACGATCGCATCCAGTTCGCCGGCCTGGACCGCACGCAAGAGGGCCACGCACTCGACCAGGTCATCTCGTGTGGTCGGAAACAGCCGGCCCTTTGGCGTTCCGCCCACCTGGTGACCGGAGCGCCCGACCCGCTGCAGCAAGGCGGCGATGCTGCCGGGCGTACCCAGCTGGCAAACCAGGTCTACCGATCCCACGTCGATGCCGAGCTCAAGGGAGGCCGTCGCAACGAGCACGCTCAGGCGCCCGGACTTGAGTGCCTGCTCGGATTCAAAGCGATGTTGCCGGGACAAGCTGCCGTGGTGTGCCATGACCACGCCCTCCCCCAGGCGCTCAGCCAGGTGTCGGGCCGCACGCTCGGCCAGGCGCCGGGTATTCACGAAGACCAGGGTCGTTGTGTGCGTTTCCACCAGCTCGGCCAGGCGGTCATACACCTCTGCCCAGTGCTCGTTGGCCATCACCGGCGTCAGCGGGGAGTCGGTCAGCTCAATGGCCAGGTCACGATCACGCTGGTGCCCGCTGTCGACGCGCACGCAGTCGCCACCGCCGGTCAGGTAACCGGCGATCGCCTCCATGGGCTTTTGCGTGGCGGAGAGGCCGATGCGGGATGGCGGAGCGCCACAGAGCGCGTCCAGGCGCGCCAGTGACAGGGCAAGGTGTGCGCCGCGCTTGTTGCCGGCGACCGCGTGAATCTCGTCGAGGATTACGGTTTCCGTGTCGCCGAGCATGCGTCTTCCCGAGGCGGACGTCATCAGCAGATAGAGCGATTCCGGTGTCGTTACGAGCACATGGGGCGGGCGTTTGGCCATCTTGGCACGCTCGCCGGCGGGCGTGTCGCCGGTGCGCACCGCGGCCCGGATACCGGTGCCGGGGCGTCCGGTTTCTGCCAGTATGGATTCGATGCCTTCCAGGGGCTGGCCCAGGTTGCGATGAATGTCGTTGGAGAGGGCCTTAAGCGGGGACACGTACAGCACGTAGACGCGATCCTCCAGCGGGGCCCTCGCGCTGGCGCAGACGAGGTCGTCGATCGCACACAGGAACGCGGCCAGGGTTTTGCCGCTGCCCGTGGGCGCCGCCACCAGCGTGTCCCGGCCGGAGCGGATGGCGCGCCAGGCCTCGAGCTGGGTGGCCGTGGGTGCATCGAACGCACCCTGGAACCAGGTGCTCACGGGGGGTGAGAACAGGCGGTCGAGTTCAACGGCCACCCCTGTCGCTGATTGCTTTTTAGCGGGCGCTGCGGGCAGTACGGTCAGCTCAAATTGCCGGGCAGATCGGGCCATGACCCACCCTGCCCCGCGGCGTTCTCAAATGTTGAGAATCATCGGAAGTCGTTCAACGGAACAGCCGGCTAACCAGGCAGGTGCAGCGCAGAGAGCTGCGCGTTGGTGCATTCAGGGCGTAAGGGGCCGCCAATCCGCGCGCCAGAGCATCCAATCGCCGCCTTCGAGCACCCAGGTGGTCTCGATCGCGAACAGCTGCCCGTCTTCGGGTATGAGACCGCCGCCTCCCGTGACGAGGGCGTTGAATCGGGCGCGGGCGAGATTCGGTCCCTCGACCTCGACGGTGATCGGAAAGAGCTGTGCCTGGATGCGGCGGCGCTCGTTGAACTGGAGAAACATGAAGCGCCGGAAGTCTTCACGGTTCATGCTGCCGTTCTGGGCCTCGAACCCGTCGGCCACGAAGCCCATGAACGTACCCCGCTCACCCGCTTCGCCAGCGGCTTCCATGTCAGAAATCCGAGCTTCGACCTGCTCCTCGACCGTGCCAGACGGCCCACAGGCGGCAAGCAGCCCTGCGATGACGAATACCCAGATCAGTCCACGGGCGCGGCGCCAGCCGTGTAAGGGCATCATTCTTCCTCAGCGAGATAGCGCTCGAGCAGGACGGAAGAAACCACGATCAAGTCGTGTTCCGTGATGAGCCCGACCAGTTTGTTGTCCTTAACCACCGGCAGACAGGCCATGTTGCCTTCCCGCATGAGCCGGATGGCGTCGACGGTGCTCGTTTCCGGACTCACGGTCACCGGGTCAGAGTTCATGATCTCACTTACCGTGACCTTTTTGTCGGGACCCAGCTTGCCGGTCGCCACCAGGCGCAGCAAGGCGCGGTGTGACACCAGGCCCACGAGTTCACCATCGTCACCCTCTACCGGGACATGACGGACGTGCTGCCAGTCCATCAGCGATGCGGCAAAGTCAACGATGTCATCAGCGCGGACCGTGAACAGGTCCTCGACCATAAATTGAGACACGGTGCGATAGCTGTCGCGGAAATCGAGCCGCTCGCAAAATTCGGCGAGTTCCCAGTCGCAAATGGGCGTGCCTTCCGTTTGTTGTTCAACAAGGCTGTCCACCAGACAGCGCATGCGCTGGTCCCGCGTTCCCTCGTTCTGCATGTTTTGTGCCGAGTCGAGGAGCCAGCGCGCACCGGTCCGACGACGTTCCACACGCTTTTGGATCACGTCGAAGTAACGGGTCGTATCATCCGGATCGATCCCGACGAGATCCAGTCCTTCGCGGGCCAGGGGCAGCAGCTGGTCCAGAATAAGTTGCTGCGCGGTCATGTACTGGTCATCAAACCAGTGCAGCTGGGCCCGGAGGCCTTCCCTCGCCGCGGCCAGGAAATTCGATTTCGCCTGGTCAAAGGCCATGAGATCGCGGACGTCTTCATCCCGCGCGGCCATGCCGGCCACCATGCCGTAGAAGAAAGCTGCGTTGGCAATCTCGTCGACGACCGTGGGGCCTGAGGGAATCACCCGATTCTCGATGCGAAGGTGGGCGACGCCCTTGTGCACGCCGTAGCACGGGCGATTCCATCGGTAGACGGTGCCGTTGTGCAGGCGCAGGGCGTTAAGCTTCGGTGCCTCGCCACGCTCGACCATGCCCAGTACGTCTTCTTCGCATTCGGTCGTGAGGATGACCCGGAACCGCGCAATGTCCTCCTTGAAAATCTCCACGACCGACTGATCCAGCCAGCGATCGCCGAAATGTACACGGGGGCGCAAGCCTCGTGCCTGATGCGTTTCAGAGCGTGCGTCGATGGAGTGCTCGAAGACCGCGATGCGACTCTCATGCCACAGGCGATGGCCGAGCAGGATCGGGGAGTTGACGGCGGCAGCCATCAGCGGCGCGGTGACCAGCTGCGCAATATTGTAGACGCGGGTGAACTGGCTCGGATCGGTCTGCAGATGCACCTGGAAGCTCGTGTTGCAGGCCTCCATCATCACGTTGTCATGCTTGACCGTGAGCTGGTCGATGCCGTTGATCGTGAATTCGAAGTCCTTGCCACGGAGCGCCCGCAGCGCATCGTTGAGCGCCTTGTAGCGGACGGTCGGCACCATGCCGTCCAGGGTCAGGTGATCGCGGGTCAGCGTGGGGAGGATGCCCACCAGGGCGATGTCGCAATCGTGCGCAGCGGCGCCCTGGCGTGCGAGCTCAACGATTTCGTTGGCTTCGGCCTCCATACGCCGCAGGCAATGCGCGTCCACCTCCTGGACACCCATATTGGCCTCGAGGTTGAACAAGCCGATCTCGTGGGTGAAGCGTTCGTCGTTGATCGTGTCGAGCAGATCCAGCGCCTTGAGCGCCGGCTGGCTGGAACGGTTGACGATGAACATTTCCTGCTCCGCGCCCACCCGCCGCTTGCCGGATTCGATCATGCCGCGTTCGAGCATGGTCTCCAGCGCCTGCACCTCTAGCAGCAGCGATTTCATGAAGGCCTGACGTTCGGCCTCGTCCGTGTTTCTTTTGACGTTTTGTTCGCCCATGCTGCTCCCTGTGCCCCCGGCCGGGCGGCCCGCCTTTTTTTCAGGCGATGCTCCCGGATCATACGCAGGTCCCCAGCACCGGGCAAACAGGTCTGCGGCGCATGGACAGCGCCTGAGGACAGGCTCTGAGCCGGAGCCGGGCCACGCTACCGGCCTTGCTGCAGGATTGCGTTGCCGCGCCATCGCTCACCACCGAAGCAGCTTGTCTCCTGATGGGGCCTGTGATGGAATGGCGGACTGCGGTTTGCGCAATGGCGCCGCCGCGAAACCGAGTCCACCGTGGAGCCCCGCTGAATGTCCGACAAACCCTGGCTGCAACACTATATGGAGGGCGTCCCCGCCCAGATCGATCTCAACCGCTACCAGTCGGTGGTGGACATTTTTGAGCAGAGCTGTGAAGCCTTTCGAGATCGGCCAGCGTTCGAAAACTTCGGCACGATACTGACCTTCGGCGAGTTGGATCGCCAGAGCCGGAACTTTGCCGCGACGCTGCAGGCGCGTGGCCTGGCGCCCGGTGACCGCATCGCGCTCATGATGCCCAACATCCTGCAGTACCCGGTGGCCCTGTTCGGTGCGCTGCGTGCGGGCCTGGTGGTCGTGAACACCAACCCCATGTACACGAAACGCGAGCTGAAGCACCAGCTGGTGGATTCGGGGGCAAGGGCCATCGTAGTCGTAGACAACTTCGCGAGCGTGCTCGAAGCGGTGCTCGATGAAGTCCCCGTCGAGTTTGTGTTCACTACCGCGGTCGGGGACTTCGTTAAGTTTCCGAAGGGATTGATTCTGAACCTGGTCCTGAAACACGTTCGCAAGGCGATCCCGCCCTTCTCGCTGCCAACCGCCGAGCGCTTTACGGAAGCGGTCGACAAGGGCGAGAAGCAGCCCCTGAATCCCGTCAGCCTGGGCTTCGAAGACATCGCCTTTTTGCAGTACACCGGGGGCACCACCGGCGTAGCCAAGGGCGCCATGCTCACGCACCGCAACATGGTCGCCAACATGCTGCAGGCCAAGGCCTGGCTGGGCACCCTGGAAGTCGGTGAGGAAATCATCATCACGGCGCTGCCGCTTTATCACATCTTTGCCCTGACGGCGAACTGCCTGGTGTTCATGGCCCTCGGCGGCAAAAACGTCCTGATCACCAACCCTCGTGATATGCCGGGCTTCGTCAAGGATCTGGGGAAGATACCGTTCACTGCCATCACCGGGGTCAACACGCTGTTCAACAGCCTGCTGAACACGGAAGGCTTTGACCAGGTTGATTTTTCACACCTCAAGCTCGTCCTCGGCGGAGGTATGGCCGTTCAACGGGCCGTGGCCGAGCGCTGGAAAGCCACCACCGGGGTGACCCTCGTGGAGGCCTACGGGCTGACCGAAACCTCCCCCGCCGCATGCATCAACCCCATGGACCTGCCCGAGTACAACGGCTGTATTGGCCTGCCGATTTCTTCCACGGAGGCAGCCGTGCTTGGAGAAGACGGGCAGTGGATGCCACCCGGTGAGGTGGGCGAGCTTTGCATTCGCGGGCCGCAGGTCATGAAGGGTTACTGGCAGCGACCGGAAGAAACCGCCAAGGTGCTGACGGGCGACGGTTGGTTGAAGACCGGCGACATGGCGATGATGACCGAAGACGGCTACTTCAAGATCGTTGACCGCAAGAAGGACATGATCCTGGTCTCCGGCTTCAACGTTTATCCCAACGAGATTGAGGATGTACTCGCCACCCATGAGAAGGTGCTGGAGGTGGCCGCGATCGGTGAGCCCGACGAGCATTCCGGTGAGATCGTCAAGGTCTGTATCGTGAAGAAGGACGACTCGCTTACCGTCGAGGAGATCAAGGCCTTCTCGAAGGAAAATCTGACCGGCTACAAGCGGCCGAAGATCGTCGAATTTTTCGACGAACTCCCGAAGTCAAATGTCGGCAAGATTCTTCGCAAGGAACTGCGCAAACCGCCGGCGGAAGCCCAGGGGTAGCCATCGACGGCGGCGCGCTCAGTCGCGCCGCCGGTCAAGCGCAAGGCCACGGGTGACCACGTCACCACCAAAGCGGTCGGAAATCTCATCCAGCGTTTCGTCAAGGTCACCGACGGCCAGCTCCTCCCCCGCCTCCAGCTTACTGACACCGACGCCGAGCAGACGCACCGGCGTACTGGCGTGGGTCGCCAACCACTGTTCGAGCAGGCTGCTGGCCGCCTGGTAAACGCTGCGTGTTGAGCGTGTCGCAGCGCGAAGCGTCACGCTCCGGGTGACCGTCTGGAAGCGATGGTCGCGCACCTTGATGGTCACCGTTCGCGCTGTCAGTTGCTGGCGCCGAACCCGCCGCATGACGTTTTCGGCCTGGGCCAACAGCTCCGCCCGCAAGGCCCGTGGATCGATCAGGTTGTCACCAAAGGTCTGCTCATGACTGATCGATTTATCGGGGCGGACTGGTTCGACCTCGCGGTCATCCTCGCCCCGTGCTAACGCAAGGAAATGCCCCGCACGCTGCCCCAGGGCGGACTGCAGCGTGACCGGGTCGGCCCGCCGCAGCTGGCCGATGGTCAGTAGCCCGAGGGCGCGAAGCCGGGGCTCGGTCTTGCGGCCAATGCCCCACAGTCGTCGGAGGGGCATGGGATCCAGGAAGCGCCGCACGCCGTCGCTGGGCACGGAAACAAAACCCCTGGGCTTGTCCGCATCGGAGGCGAGCTTGGCGAGAAACTTGTTGTGGGCAAGGCCCACGCTTGCGTGGAGGCCCGTGTCCTCGAAAACATCGTTCACGATGGCGCGGCCAATCGTTTCGCGGTCACCGAATAGCTTGAGGCTTCCGCTGACATCGAGAAAGGCTTCGTCCAGGGATAGCCCCTCGACGACGGGGGTATAGCGTTGGAAGACATCAAATACCTGCCGCGACACGGCCCGATAGCGATCCATGCGTGGACGACGATAGTTCGCGTTTGGTGCCAGGCGGCGTGCCTGCACCATGGGCATGGCGGAGTGCACACCCAGCGCCCGTGCCTCGTAGCTGGCGGCCGCTACGACGCCCCGCTGACCGAGGCCACCGACGATGACTGCCTCGCCAGCCAGCGCCGGCTCGTCACGCTGCTCGACGGACGCGTAGAACGCATCCATGTCCACATGAATGATGGCTCGGGGCTGTTCACTCACGGGTGCGCTTCGTTGTCATCGCGACGTCCAGCAGCGGCGGGAAACTCATGGGACTGGTCAGGCCCTGGCGAGGCTTTCATTATAGGCCCATGAATGTTGTGACCGGACCTGACACCAGCGAACTGGAACACGAGTTTCCGAGTCGAGCGCGCTGGCGCTACCTGAACCACGCCGCGGTGTCCCCCTGGCCAACGCGAACCCGACGCGCCATCGAAGCATTCGCCCAGGCCAACCACCAGGATGGACCGGACAGTTTTCTCGACTGGCTCGACAACGAGCGCTCGCTCAGGGCGCGGGCTGCGCGCCTGCTCGGCGCCGAGGAGGCCTCGGAGATCAGCCTGATTCCGAATACCAGCGAAGGCATCTGCATCGTCGCGCATGGTCTCGACTGGCGTGCTGGTGACAACGTGGTGCTCCTGGCAGATGATTTTCCGAGCAACCAACTCCCCTGGCACGCACTGGCTGCGCGGGGTGTCACCTGTCGGCCGGTCGACGTGCTGGAGGCCGACGATCCGGAACAGGCGCTGCTTGCGGCCATGGATGAGCGCACCCGGGTGCTTGCGGTCTCAGCAGTGCATTGGTCCAGCGGACTGCGGCTGAAGCTCGATCCCCTGGGGCGCGCCTGTCGATCCTCGGGCATCCTTTTTTTCGTCGACGCCATTCAACAGTTCGGCGCACTGCGCATCGACGTTGCACGGTCACAGATTGACTGCCTTTCCGCCGGTGGACACAAATGGCAGATGGCGCCGGAAGGACTCGGGCTGTTGTATTGCCGCGCCACATGGCGGTCGCGGCTCCAGCCGCTCAAAGAGGGCTGGCGCATGTTTTCGCGCCCGTTCGATTTCGAAGCCGCGGATCGGTCTATTGCCGACGGGGGGCAACGTTTCGAGCCCGGCACACCCAACACCTTGGGGCAATTTGCCCTTAACGCCTCCCTGTCCCTGCAGGAAGACTGGGGAACTGATTGGATTGAGGCCCAGGTACTTGCTCATGCGGGGCGATTTTACGCAGGGCTTGCGGCGCTGCCCGCGGTCAAAGTGCTGAGCCCGGCCGCCCCGGAGCGACGTTCCGGCATCGTCAGTTTCTGCAGCGAGCGATTGGCAGCCCGGGACCTGGTTGCCGCGCTGGGCAAGCGTCGCATAATCACTGCACCACGGGGCGGTGGCGTAAGGCTATCACCCCATGCCTACCAGGAGTCAGAGATGGTTAACGCGGTAGTGGAATCGATCGCGGAAATACTCAAAATAACCTAAGTTAAAGTATTGAATATTGCTTCAAATTATTGATAAATCGGGCTTTTACATCGTGTCGGTTTTCTTATCACTCTTGACCATCGCGGCCAGGTGGGATTCGATGATGGTGCGTGCGTGGGCGCCGTCGGGCGTGTCGGAAAACTGGACCCCAATGCCGGGTCGGCGGTTCCCCTGGGAGCCAGGCGGTGTGATCCAGACCACCTTACCGGGAATCGGCAGCCGCTCTTCGAGATCCATCAGCGTCAGCAGGAGGAACACCTCATCGCCGAGGCTGAAGCGCTTCGTGCTCTGCACAAACAGGCCGCCGCCGGTCACGAACGGCATGTAGGCACTGTACAAGGCCTGACGGTCCTTGAGTGAGAGTGAAAGAATCCCCTGTTGTGCCATGTGTGTCCCCGCTTCGACGGTGCCTGTCCAGGTTGAACAGGATCAACGAATGGGCTCCTTCGCTGGAAGCCGCGCCCATTCTAGCAGCCATTCCCGGAGAAGTAAGTCCTGTCGCGCCGTGCTTGCAAGCAGCCGACGATATTGATTCGCGCGTGCCTGAAGCTCCGCAATTCGAGACGCCGGAAGCGCATAGTCCGTCACCGGCCAGCGTCCGGACCCCGCTCCCAAAACCCCGCGCAGTGCGCGGCCGGCAGCGAGCCCCAGCCAGGTCCAGGTCGAATCACCCGCAACGGATTGCAGGTCTTCGGCCAGCCCGCTGGCACGGGACGGTTTACCGATCAGCGCCTCGAGCTCATCCCGCAGGCGCACGAAGCGTTCAAGCTCACCCGCTTCGATCAACGCCTGGGCACGCAGGGGGCTTCCGGCAGTCGCTTCCAGCGCCAGCTCCGCCTCACCGGCGTCAACGTCCGATTGCTGCGTCAGCCAGTCCCGCGCCGCGGCCCGCCCGGGTAGGCGAACGGGCAGTAGCTGACAACGGCTGCGAATGGTTGGCAGCAAGCGCGCCGCATCGTCTGCCACGAGGATGATGGCCGCATCACCCGGCGGTTCCTCCAGGCTCTTCAGAAAGGCATTGGCCGTTGCCCGGTTCATGGCGTCCGCCGGTTCCACCAGGGCCACCTTGCGCGGGCTGATGGTGGTGGTCAGGACCAGGCGCTCGTTGAGCAGCCGGATGCTATCGATGACGATTTCCCGCTTCCCTTCTTCCGGCCGGACGATAAAAAGGTCCGGATGCGCACCGCCCGCGCGCAGCGTGCAGGAGCGGCAAACGCCGCAGGCATCCGCTGTTTCCCGCTCGCACAGTAAGCCGTGCACCATCCTCTCTGCGAGTTTGCGCTTACCCGTACCTGCCGGACCCGTCACGAGCATGGCATGCGGTAAGCGGCCCTGCTCATAGCGAGCAGCGAATTCATGCCAGGGGTCCTCAAGCCAAGGCAGATCAGTCATACACACTCAATCATGGATAGCGGGTCTCGAGTATTGATTGGATCGCTGACCAGACCGCTTCTGCTGGCTGGCCCGCATCGACCACCACCATGCGCTCCGGGGCTGCTTCCGCGCGCGCCAGGAAAACCGTCCTGACCCGCTCAAAAAACGCGTCACCGGCGCGCTCGATACGGTCGGCACTGGAGCGCTCTGCAGCTCGCGCCATGCCCTCGGCCACCGGAAGGTCCAGCAGCAGGGTCAGATCCGGTTGCAGGTCGCCATGGACGAGTTGTTCCAGGGTTGCAATGCTTGCTTTCGCCATTCCGCGTCCACCACCCTGGTAGGCATAGGTGGAGTCGGTAAACCGATCACACAGCACGACAGCGCCGCGCGCGAGCGCCGGACGGACCAGTTCGTCAAGAAACTGGGTACGGGCAGCGAACATGAGCAGCAGCTCCGTCTGATCCGTCACCGCACCATCGTCTGCGTGCAAGAGAAGGGTTCTGAGGTCTTCTGCCAGGGGAACGCCCCCGGGCTGGCGGGTAACGATCACCTCCCGTCCGCGCGCCGCCCACCAGGCCTCCAAACGGCGAAGCTGGGTACTCTTCCCCGCCCCTTCGCCGCCTTCCAGCGTGATAAACACCCCGGCACTCATCCCGAACGCTCCGCTAAAGCGGAGGCGGTGACGGCTGAGGTGTCACCATCCTCCGCATTCGACGGTTTGGGCTCGTCATCCCGCTTGGCGCGCAGCCGACGCAGCATGTCCTGCACCGCCCGATTGTGTTCCGCCAGGGTCTCGGAGAACACGTGGCCGCCCTGCCCGTCCGCCACGAAAAACATGGCCCGCCCTGGCGCCGGCGCGGCCGCAGCTTTGAGTGAATCGACACCCGGCATGGCGATGGGTGTCGGTGGCAAGCCACGGATCACGTAGGTGTTGTAAGGCGTCGCGGCGCGCAGATCGCGGCTCTTGATGTCCCCATCAAAGGCTTCGCCGATGCCGTAGATCACGGTCGGATCGGTTTCTAGCCGCCAGTTCTGTTCCAGCCTGCGGATGAACACGCCGGCGATTTCCGGGCGCTCCGCCGCCACCGACGATTCCTTTTCAATGATGGAGGCAAGGGTCAGCAGTTCTACCTGCGACGCCAGGGGCAGCGCCTCGACGCGACCGTTCCAGGCTTCGGCGAGCGCGTCTTGCATTGCCCCGTGTGCGCGCCGGAGCACGTCCAGGGCGTCGTCGTCGGCCGTATAGGCATAGGTTTCCGGCAGGAACCACCCCTCGGGGTCCGTCTGCGCGCTCCCGATGGCCGCCATGACGCTTTCGCGTGTCAGGAGCGCCTCATCGACGGCGAGCCGGGCCTCGGCCTTCAGCGCGTCTCTGAGCTGCCACCAGTTCCAGCCCTCGACCAGTGTGAAGCGGTATTGGATTACGGCACCCTGTTCAAGGAGACGCAGAAATGCATGGGGTGTAGTGCCGGGTGGAATCTCGTACTCACCTGCCTGAATGGTCACGGGATCCTGACGCAGCAGCCAGCGCCAGCGCCAGTCATTGCGGGTAAGCGACTGCGCCTCGAGTCGGGCCAGTACGGCACGTACCGGGTCCCCTGGCGCTACGCGAAGTTGGAACGCCGACTGCCCCGCCTGGCCGGCGCCGGCACCCAGGGGCGTGCCGAGGAACTGCTGGAATTGCTGCCAGCCATAAGCCCCGATAAGGCCAAGGCAAACGGCAAGCAGCAAGCAAGTCCCGGCGACCCAGCGTAAGCCCATGCCGCTCACGGCCGGGAAAGGACGGATGCGTGCCAGGCCTGCATTTCGCGGGTGACCGGTCCAATGTCCCAGTGACGTTCACCCAGGCGGCGAAGCGGCACGATGCCCCGCAAGGTACTGCAGAAAAACACCTCGTCGGCTTCCAGCAGGAACTCCTGCGTAATGCGACGCCGCTCAGCGCGTGCGCCATGCTCCCGAAGCAGAAGACCCCGAAGCACCCCGTGCACCCCACTGCGGTCCATGCGGGGCGTGAGGCACTGACCGCCGACAACGATAAAGAGATTGGCGTGTACGCCGCTGATGACAAACCCTTCGGTGTTGCATTGAATGCCCTGGACGCCCGGTACCGTCGCCAGTTCCGCTGCGCCGAGTACCTGCTCCAGCCGATTGAGGTGTTTGATCCCACGGAGCCGGGGCTGCAGTGCCAGCCGCGTTTCGCACATCATCGCCTCCACACCTTCCTGGCGATCTCGTTCCAGCTCCTCCGGCCAGTCATGAGCACTGACGATGCGGCGAGGCTCAGCATCCGCGGGCGGCGCATAACCGCGACCGCCGCTGCCCCGCGACACGATCACCTTGACGACGCAGCGTGGCATGCCGGCCGCAACCGTTTTGAGCTCCCGCAGGAGCACCTCCTGCGGCGGCGTGGCCAGTCCCAGGCGCTGACCGCCCAGGGCGAGGCGGTCCATGTGTGCCTGCCACAACACGGGCACACCACCGATGACGGGCAGGGTTTCAAACACACCGTCACCATAGGCGATGCCCCGATCATCCGCGGGGACATGGTTGGCGATTTCACCGTCGATCAGGCAAGAACCCATCAATGCGCCTCTTCACTGGCCAGGCTGCTGCCGCCCAGCGCCGCCAGCAGCCCCCGTGCCTTGTGGACCGTTTCCGCCACTTCCCGACGCGGATCCGAATCAGCGACGATGCCCGCCCCGGTGCGAAAACTCAAGCGATCGGGTGTCAGCAACATGCTGCGAATGAGTATGTTCAGGTCCATGTGGCCGCGCCGGTCGAGGTAGCCCATGGAACCGGTATAGAAACCGCGCCCGACGCCCTCAAGTTCGGCGATGATTTCCATGCAACGAACCTTCGGGCAGCCGGTAATCGTACCGCCAGGGAAAACCGCCCGAATCACGTCGACGGGGCGAATTCCGTCGCGGAGCGTTCCGCGGACGTTGGACACGATGTGGTGCACGTGGGCGTAGGTCTCGAGCACCATGAGTTCGTCGACCTCAACGGAACCGGCCTCACACACCCGGCCCAGGTCGTTGCGCTCAAGATCAATGAGCATGATGTGTTCCGCGCGCTCCTTAGGATGGGCCAGCATCGCTTCTGAGAGGCGACGATCGTCCTCATCGGTCTGCCCCCGTGGATGGGTGCCGGCAATGGGCCGGGTCTGCACGAAACGGCCCCGGACCTCGACGAGCCGCTCTGGTGATGAGCTCAAGAGGGCAAGGTCCTCCAGCAGCATAAAGCCACCGAAGGGCGCAGGATTCGCGGCACGAAGGCTGCGGTACAGACGCACGGGATCGCGGTTGGGTGTGAAATGTCCAGACCAGCCACGCGACAGATTGACCTGGAAAACATCTCCGGCCAGCAGGTAGTCCTTGATGCGCTCTACGCTGTGCTCAAAAACCGCCGCAGGCTCGGCCTGGAGATCATCCAGCGCGGTAAGCGCCGCCGTGGTGTCCCGGTCGATGCCAAACAGCTCTTCTTCCATCTGCTGCATGACGGCTTCATCCTCGGCCACCAGCCAGGCCGTGTCACCCGCCCCGTCATCCGGGTTGTGGCGAATGATGACCGCAGCATCACAGCGCGCGGCGACGGCAACGGGCAGCCCGTCCCCGGCCGCCGGCAGCGCGAGGGTCGGTTCGATCTCGCCGACCAGTTCATAGCCAAGGTAGAGGAACCACCCGCCAACGAATGGCAGCGAGGGACCAGCGTCATCAACAATGGTAAGCGACGCGTACCATTCAGCCAGCCGTTCTAGAAAGGAAGAACCACGCCCCGGTCCCGTCAGGCCGCCATCCGCCTCCAGACGCAAGCTTTCGCCTGTGTACCGAAGCAACAGGCTGTAACGATCAAGGGGCCCACCGGCCGCACTCTCCAGCAGGAAGGGATACTGATCCGGCCGTGCGCTGGCAATCGCCGCCAGGTCCGGTGACTCCCGAAGCGGGACGCTGACCGGAAAAGACACCGCGCAATCAGGCGCCGGGGCGCGTCAGAACCAGCGTTCCATTGGTGCCGCCAAACCCAAAGGAGTTGCTCACCGCAGCACCTACGGTCGCTTCCCTGGCTTCATTGGGTACGAAATCGAGGTCGCAGCCCTCGCTCGGGTTCTCCAGGTTGATCGTTGGCGGCAGAATGCCGTCACGCAGGGCCAGGGCCGTAAAGATGGCCTCAACGCCACCGGCAGCGCCCAGGAGGTGACCGGTCATGGATTTGGTGGAGCTGACCGCGAGATCATCGGCTGCCGCACCGAAAACGCGCCGAACCGCACGGGCTTCGGCCAGGTCACCGAGTGGCGTCGAGGTGCCATGAGCGTTGATATAGTCGATGGCATCGGGCGCCATTGACGCATCCGCCAGCGCAATTTCCATGCAGCGCGCCGCTCCATCGCCGTCTTCCGGCGGCGCCGTCATGTGATGCGCATCACCGCTCATGCCGAAGCCTGCCACTTCGGCGATTACGTTGGCACCCCGTTGTTGTGCATGCTCAAGCGCTTCGAGCACCATGACACCAGCCCCGTTGGACAACACGAACCCGTCGCGACCTTCGTCCCAGGGCCGGCTAGCTGCGTGAGGATCGTCATTGCGCGTCGACATGGCCCGGGCCGAGCCAAAACCCGCGATGGCTGTTGGTGTCGTGGCGTACTCGGCACCGCCGGCAACCATGACGTCGGCATCCCCGTACTGGATCATGCGCATCGCCTGACCGATGTTGTGCGTGGCCGTTGTGCAGGCCGTGACGATCGCAATATTCGGTCCGCGAAGGTTGTGCTGGATGGACAGGTAGCCACCGATCATGTTGACGATGGCTCCGGGAATGAAAAACGGGCTCACCTTGCGCGGCCCACCGCGGTTATAGGCGGTGGTCGTGTTTTCGATCGTGGCGATACCACCGATGCCCGCGCCCAGCGCACAGCCAATGCGATCCGGATCGACACCGTGCGTGCCTTCCGCGTCGATGCCGGCGTCTTCCAACGCCTGCAGGGATGCGGCCATGCCGTAGTGCACGAACTTGTCGAACTTTCGGGCTTCCTTGCGAGGCATGATGGCTTCCACGTCGAAATCGCGGATTTCTCCGGCGATGCGCGTGTTCATGGCAGACGCATCAAATTCAGTGATATCACCGATGCCGCTGCGGCCATTACAGATGGCCTCCCACGCCGCATCCACCGTGTTGCCGACCGGCGACACAATACCCATTCCGGTAATTACTACACGTCGTTTTGACACGCCGTTTGCCTCGCTTTCCGAACCTTAAGTGCGCTCCGGGTGTTTACCGGGAGCGGGGGGTGGGGGCCTTTGAGCGCCCCATAGGCAACGGCCGGCAAGATGCCGGCCGTGTCCTTCATGCCTGTGGCCAATCGTACGCGCCGGATGACCGGGGACGATCAGTCGATGTTTGCGTTGATGTAGTCGATGGCTTGCTGGACGCTGGTAATCTTTTCGGCTTCCTCGTCGGGAATCTCGCACTCAAATTCTTCTTCCAACGCCATCACCAGTTCTACCGTGTCCAGGGAGTCAGCGCCGAGGTCATCCACAAAGGAAGCGGTGGAAGTTACTTCATCTTCCTTAACACCCAACTGCTCAACGACGATCTTGCGAACACGATCTTCAATGCTGCTCATGATTCTTGCTATTCCTTCATCAGGGGGAATTGGGGCGCAATTCTAGTGAATGTCTGCCCCTGCTTCCAGTTTGCAACCATGCGCCTCGGTATGGACCCTAGGCGCGGTTCAGGGTCTTGCGTGGCGGGGGGAACCCGGGCCGGCAGTCCTCCTGCCACGGCCCAGCCCGAAACCAGCGTCTGCCGGCTTCAGGGCATGACCATCCCGCCGTTGACGTGCAGGGTCTGGCCCGTCAGGTACCCGCCCGCACTGGATGCCAGGTAGACCACCGCCTCGGCGATGTCTTCTGGCGTGCCGAGCCGCCCAAGCGGTATGTCCCGCATGAGCGTCTCGCGCTGTTCTTCCGTCAGTTCCCGTGTCATGTCGGTATCGATGAAACCCGGCGCAACAACGTTAACCGTGATGTTGCGCGAAGCGACCTCGCGGGCCATGGATTTGCTGAATCCAACCATGCCTGCCTTGGCGGCCGCGTAGTTGGCCTGCCCGGGATTGCCAGTGGTGCCGACGACGGAGGCAATGTTGATGATCCGTCCATGGCGGGCCTTCATCATGCCCCGGAGACACGCCTTGCTCAGTCGAAATACGGAGCGGAGGTTAGTGTCCAGCACCGCATCCCAGTCATCATCCTTCATACGCATCAGGAGCTGGTCGCGCGTGATGCCGGCATTGTTGACCAGAATTTCCGGTGCACCCAGCTCCGCCGAAATGCCCTTGATGAGCGTTTCCGCAGCGCCTTCCTCGTTGACATCAAGCCGACGCCCCGCGTGACCCTCGCCCAGCGCCGCGAGCCGCTTGCCGATGGCGTCGGCACCGCCCTCGGAGGTCGCCGTCCCGACCACCCGGGCGCCGCGGGCCGCCAACGCATCGGCAATCGCAGCGCCGATCCCCCGGCTCGCGCCGGTCACCAGGGCGACTTTCCCGGAAAAATCCGTGGTCATGATGACAACTCCTGTGTGAGAGATTCCATGGCTGCAACGGTCAGTAAGGCCGTGACGGACGAAGGACGGCTGATGCGTCGATTCAAACCCGTCAGCACCTTGCCCGGCCCGCACTCGGCAAAGCGATCGCAACCCGTCTTGACCAGGGCTTCGATCGTGCGGGTCCAGCGCACGGGTTGCCAGAGCTGCCGCCCCAGCACTTCGCGCAAAGCTTCAGGGGTCGCGTGCGTGGCAACGTCGGCGTTGTGAAGGATCGGCACGGCGGGCGCGTCCAGCCTGACGGCCTCGAGTTCGTCCAGCAGCGATTGCGCCGCGTTCCGCATCAGTGCGCAGTGGGAAGGAACACTCACCGGCAGGGGCAGAGCACGCCTTGCGCCCGCCTCCTTGGCTGCCTCGCAAACGCGCGCGACGGCAGCGGCGGTACCGGCGATCACCACCTGTCCCGGCGCGTTGTAGTTGGCGCAGCTCACCACCTCTCCCCGCGCATGCGCCTCACACAGGGATTCCAGATCGGTATCTTCCAGCCCGAGTATGGCCGCCATGGCGCCCTCACCCTCTGGCACAGCGTCCTGCATCAGCTGCCCCCGTCGACGAACGATGCGGACCGCGTCGGTGAAGGCCATGGACCCGGCAGCGACCAGCGCTGCGTACTCGCCAAGGCTGT